>NZ_JAICZA010000319.1 GCF_025933915.1 Mycobacterium sp. | reverse complement strand
GGCCACGGAGCACTAAGCCCCGATCCACCGACCGTTATTGAAGAGTCGGCCGAGATCGCTGCGGGCGGCGATGACGGTGTGAGGGCAGCGGTGGGCTCCTGACCTCGCTGCCAGGGTGTTCCACTTCGGGTTGTTGCGGTTGCGCCGGTTTCGGCTGGGTGGTCAGGCAGTGGCTGCTGCAGGTGGCCCGCAGCCGTGGGTGAACAGCTGGGTCCAGGCGGTTTCCCAGGGCCAGGCTTCGGGCAGGTGCAGGACGATGCGTCGGGCTGAGGAGGCCACTCGGGCGGGGACGGCGATCAGTTTGCGCCGGATGGTGGCGGTGGTGGCTTTGGCCAGCTTCGCGTCCCCGGTCAGGGTCGCGGCGGCGCGGGTGAGGTTGAACGCGATCACGGCCAGCACGAGCCAGGCGGCGTTGGCGGTGAACTTCCCGGACGGCAGGTGCGCCAGGACGGAGTTCTTCAGGTCGGCGTGGACCTGTTCGATGATCGCGTGGGCGCGGTGGGTCTTGTCCGCGGCGACGGTGTCGAGGAGGTCGGGGTCGGTGGTGGTGAAGAAGGCGTGGAACCGCCAGGTGTCGAACAGTGCGTCCTGTCCGGTCGTCTTCTTCGGGTTCAGGTCGGGGATGCGGCGCACGACCAGCCGCCCGGGCACGGCCTGGATCTTGTGGCCCGCGAACGCGGTGTAGGGAATCTCGGCGACTTCGGCTCGGGAGATCCATCGCTGGGCCTGCTCGTCGAACAGTGCGTCGGGGTACTCGATGGTGGTCCAGGCATCGTCGGCAATGGCCGTGATCGTCTTCTTGACCTTGGGGTCCAGGCGCACGGTGACCGACACGTCGGCGCCGGCGCGGATCGCGGCGCCGATGGTGGCGCGCCCGTAGAACGCCGAGTCGGCCCGCACCAGCGGCTTGCGACTCCTGTGCCTGGTCAGCGCCGTGACGGTCTTGAGGGCGTCGGCGACCAGCCGGGCGGCACCACGCGGGGAGCCGGTCGAGCCCTTGCGCAACCGCTGGGCGACGACCACCGGCGCGCAGCTGTTCGTGCTGGCGGTGGCCAGTAGCGCGTTCAATCCGCGGACCCGGGTGTACCCGAAGGAGGCACCCTGCTTGGCGTGCCCGTGGACCTCGATGATCGTGTCGTCGACATCGACCAGCACCAGGTCGTCCGCGGGTGTGGCCAGCAGCGGGGTGCTTGTCCCCAGCGCGGTCAGCACCCGGGAGGCGACGGCGTCGAGCTGGCGGACGTGGCCGAAGGTGAACGCCCGTAGGAACGAGCCCAGCGTCGAGGGCGCGTAGGCGTCCTTGAACACCCGGCCCATCCCGCCGTGCCGCAACAACGCCATGTCGTCGATGCTGTCCGCGCCGGCGACCATTCCCGAGACCAGCGAGGCCACCTTCAGGCCGGCATTGGCACCCTTGTCGGTCGGCACGCTCAGGTGCTGATCGGCCAGGTCCCGCAGTCCCGCCGAGTCGGCCAACACCAGGACCGGCACCAGCCCCGCAGACGACACCAGGTTCGGATCATCGAACACCGCGGAGATCGCCGTGCGCGTGT
>NZ_JAICZA010000241.1 GCF_025933915.1 Mycobacterium sp. | reverse complement strand
CGAGCACGACGACGGCCAGGAAGGGTTTGTCGAGCGGACCGAGCGTTTGGATGGCCCACTCTTTGACGGGGCCCGGTGTCAGGTCGACGACCGCGGAACCCACGGCGGTGCGGGCATCGGCCCGCGCACCGAACGGGATGCTGGCCAATTGGGCTACACCGAGCGCGACGGAGGCAGCGGCGACCCCGGCGATCATCCGGTCATTCGACGAAGCCACGGCCACCGAAGTCACTTTACTCGCGCTTCTTCTCGACGCCGTAAAACTCTTGCGGCACAGTGCCGGTGGCATCTGGCACCGGTGGGGTTCCGCACGACTGCGTGGAACGCGAAAAGCGCCAGACCTACGAACGGCGCATCGGGTCGTCGTGAATCCTCAGGTCGTTCAACGCCAAAGTCGTTATCTCGTAGTGGAACTCGTTCCGATCGGTGTCGGGCCGGTCCAGGATGTAGCGGACGGTGAGGTGCTCGATCATCCGCACCTACCGGGCCGTGCGGAGCACCATCAGGCGCGGCTGGCGAACGGTGCACGCATCCCTGAAGCGGCATAAGGCGGCCCGCAAGGGCTGGTTACGCGAGTTGGGTAGCGTCCCGCGCCGAGTTTGAGCCTCGCAGGCCAGGTGATCGCGTCGGCGATCAGTGACCGATCAGAGCCGCAATCCGGGCGGCGACCTTCCCGGCGATCCGCAGCGCCTCCTCGCTCGTCCCCGGTTCGTAGCGATCCGCCACCGGGTCGTAGTCGGCACCGGCGATGGAACCGTGGTCGGCGTCGAGCTCCACCAACTCGACCGGCCAGCCGACCCGTTGCAGGGCGTCGGCGAACTGCCGGCTGGCCGCCACGGGGACGGCGTCGTCGGCCAGGCCGTGCAGCAGGGTGAACGGCGTGCCGATGCTGTCGGTCGACAGCGCGTCGGTCGGCGCTCGACCGGTGAGCGGATCGGGCGCCATGAACGCGCCAGCCAGGCACACCGTGTGCGTGAGTGTGACGTCGAAGCGTGCCGCGTTGAGCGTCAGACCCGCCGCGGCGCAACCGCCCATGGACCACCCGACGAGCACGATGCCGTTGCCCTCGCCCGCGAAGTTGCGGGTGAAGTCGAGCGAACCCAACAGATCCGCGCGGCCGCCGTCCCCAGCGTGCGAATTCCAATCCGGCGCCACCACCGCCGCGCCGCGGTCGGCGAGCATGCCGGCGAGCGGACCGAAGGCCGCGCGCGCATCGGTCTGCATGCCGTGCCACAGCAGGACGGTGGGTCGGCTGGAGTCGCCGAAGACATCGGCCAAGCGCCCCGGGGCGTATTCCATCGTGTCCACGGGTACGAGTGTGCCCGCCACAACGAGTCACCCGCACGGGCCGGGCAGCAGTAGGTGAGCCACCACAGCGATAGGAGACTGCGTGACCTCATGCCGCGATGCCGCTCATCCCCCTGTCGTGCCGTGGAGCCGTACCGTGGACGGGTGGCCAGGACGCGCGACACCGACGCTTGCCCGGGTGCGCTGCAGGTGCACCAGGCCGCCGACGGTGCCCTGGCCCGGGTGCGGCTACCCGGGGGCATGATCACGGCCGCCCAGCTGGCGGCGTTGAGTGCCGTTGCCACTCAGGCAGGGGCGGGAACGCTCGAACTCACCACCCGGGGCAACGTGCAGTTACGCGGCCTGACCGACGTGACCGCGGTCGCCGCGGCGCTCGCGGCCGCGGGCCTGTTGCCGTCGACCACCCACGAGCGCGTCCGCAACATCGTCGCGTCACCGCTGTCGGGCCGGGCCGGCGGCAACGTCGACGTGCGGAGCTGGGTCGGTGAGCTCGACGCCGCGATCTGCGCAGAGCCCCGGCTCGCCGACCTGGGCGGCCGGTTCTGGTTCAGCCTCGACGACGGGCGCGCCGACGTGTCGGGGCTGCGCGCCGACATCGGCGTGCACGCATTGCCGGACGGTTGCGCTCTATTGCTGGCCGGACGCGACACCGGCGTCCGGCTGGCCGCCGGCGAGGTGGTCGAGACGCTGGTCACTCTGGCGACGCGGTTCGTGGATATCCACGAAACAGCTTGGCGTGTCAACGAATTAAACGATATCCGCCGGCTGCTACCCGACGCCGAACTCGACGGTGCGCCCTTTCCCGCCGTCACCAAGGCGCCGGTGGGCTGGATCAACCAGGATGATGGCCGCATCGCGCTGGGCGCCGCGGTGCCGCTGGGTGTGCTGCCCGCGCGCGTCGCGGAGTACCTGGCGGCGATCGAGGCGCCGCTGGTGATCACGCCGTGGCGATCGGTGCTGGTGTGTGATCTCGACGAGTCCGTCGCCGACGTCGCGCTTCGCGTGCTGGCGCCGTTGGGGTTGGTGTTCGACGAGAACTCCCCGTGGCTGACCGTCAGCGCCTGCACCGGCAGTCCCGGTTGCGCGCACTCGGCCGCGGACGTGCGGGCGGACGCCGCACAGGCGTTGGATGCCGACGTTGTGGTGCATCGGCACTTCGTGGGCTGCGAACGCGCGTGCGGCAGCCCACCCGCCGGTCAGGTGCTGGTCGCCACCGGCGACGGATACCGGATGCTTCGAACCTGACAACCCTTAGGGTGAGCGGGTGCTCGACTACATCCGCGATGCCGCGGAGATCTATCGGCAGTCGTTCGCGACCATCCGCGCCGAAGCCGACCTGGCTCGATTCCCCCCCGATGTGGCGCGGGTTGTCGTCCGGTTGATCCACACCTGCGGCCAGGTCGACGTCGCCGAGCACGTCGCGTTCACCGACGATGTCGTCGCGCGCGTCGGCGCGGCCCTGCGACGTGGCGCCCCGGTGTTGTGCGATTCGTCGATGGTGGCCGCCGGGATCACCACCGCTCGGCTGCCGGCGGGCAACGAGGTGGTGTCGCTGGTGGCCGACCCGCGGGCGGCCGACCTGGCCGCACGACGGCACACCACGCGCTCGGCGGCGGGGGTGGAGCTGTGGGCGGATCGGCTGGACGGCGCCGTGCTGGCCATCGGCAACGCGCCGACCGCACTGTTCCGGCTGCTCGAACTGATCGACGAAGGGCTTTCCCCGCCGGCCGGGGTGCTGGGCGGCCCGGTGGGATTCGTCGGGTCGGCGCAGTCCAAGCAGGAACTCATCGACCACCCGCGCGGAATGTCGTATCTCGTGGTGCAGGGCCGCCGCGGCGGCAGCGCCATGGCCGCCGCCGCCGTCAACGCGATCGCGAGCGACGCCGAGTGACCGCACAAGGGACCGCGCGAAGCGCCCATAGGGGGACACTGTGGGGCGTCGGTCTCGGGCCGGGTGACCCGGAGCTGGTGACCGTCAAGGCCGCGCGGCTGATCGGCGAGGCCGACGTGGTCGCCTATCACAGCGCCCGGCACGGCCGCAGCATCGCGCGCGGCATCGCCGAACGGTATCTGCGGCCCGACCAGATCGAGGAGCACCTGGTGTATCCGGTGACCACCGAGGTCACCGACCACCCGGGCGGCTATGCCGGCGCGCTTGAAGACTTTTACGCCGAGGCCGCACGACGCATCGCCGCGCACCTGGACGCCGGGCGCAACGTGGCGCTGCTGGCCGAGGGCGACCCGCTGTTCTACAGCTCGTACATGCACCTGCACACCCGGCTGACCGAGCGGTTCAACGCGGTCATCGTTCCGGGTGTGACGTCGGTGAGCGCCGCCTCGGCGGCCATCGCGACACCGTTGGTGGCCGGCGACGAGGTGCTGTCGGTGTTGCCGGGCACCTTGCCCGTCGCCGAACTGACCCGCCGGCTCGCCGACGCCGACGCCGCCGTGGTCCTCAAGTTGGGGCGTTCGTATCACGCTGTACGGGAAGCGCTTTCGGCGTCTGGACAGCTCGACGACACGTTTTATGTCGAGCGAGCCAGCAGCGCCGGGCAGCGCATCCTGCCCGCGGCGCAGGTCGATGAGACCAGCGTGCCGTACTTCTCGCTGGCCATGCTGCCGGGCGGCCGCCGCCTGCGACGGCGGTCGGCGAACGAGCCGGCGGCCGGCAGCGTCGCGGTGGTGGGCCTGGGCCCCGGCGACCTGGATTGGATGACGCCGCAGAGCCGGCGGGAGCTGGCCGCGGCGACCGACCTGATCGGCTACGGCGGCTACCTGGACCGCGTCCCGGCGCGCGAGGGCCAGCTGCGTCACCCCAGCGATAACCGCGACGAACCCGAGCGGGCGCGGCTGGCCTGCGCGCTGGCCGAGCAGGGTCGGGCCGTGGCGGTGGTGTCGTCGGGCGACCCGGGGGTGTTCGCGATGGCGACCGCGGTGCTGGAAGAGGCCAAACAATGGCCGGGCGTGCAGATTCGGGTGATACCCGCCATGACCGCCGCCCAGGCCGTGGCCAGCCGGGTCGGCGCCCCCCTGGGCCACGACTACGCGGTGATCTCGCTGTCCGACCGGCTCAAGCCGTGGGAGGTGATCTCCGCGCGGCTACAGGCCGCCGCGGCCGCCGATCTGGTGCTGGCGATCTACAACCCGGCGTCGAAGACGCGGACATGGCAGGTCGGCGCGATGCGCGACATTCTGCTGGCCCACCGCGAAGCGGGCACGCCGGTGGTGATCGGCCGCAATGTGTCGGGCACCGACGAAAACGTCCGCGTGGTCCGGCTGGCCGATCTCAATCCGGCTGAGATCGACATGCGCTGCCTGCTGATCGTCGGGTCCTCGCAAACCCAGTGGTATTCAGACGATTCCAGTGACCGGGTCTTCACGCCCCGGCGCTACCAGCCGTAAGACTCGCTCAGCGGTCCCAGGTGCTCGGCATCATCGGCACGCTGGGGCCGTCGCTCAACCCGTCACGGGTCAGCGTCGCCAGCCCGGCGGCCTGGGCGGCACCGGATTTGGCTGTGGCACCGGCGAATCCGAGCGGCCCCGCGCCGTCCTCGGAGGGCTCGGCAGCGTGCGGATGGTCGGTTCCGATGCCTGGGTCCGGATCCTGGTCGAGATCCATGAATTCGTAGCGGTACGCGCGCTCGGTGGCGGTTCCGCCGCGACGCCGCCGGGCCCGGGCCTTCTTTTTCGCCT
>NZ_JAICZA010000206.1 GCF_025933915.1 Mycobacterium sp. | reverse complement strand
CCATTCCGCAACCGAGCTCGCCGCACCCTTGCGCAGCAGGTGCCCATCGAGGTCGACACCCGACATCCGGGTGGTGGCGGAGAAGGCCACCCAGTGGGCTTGCGACAGCTCACCCGGTGTGCGGGCACGCAGTCCAAAGTGCTGCTTGGCGAACACGACAATCGAGCGGCCTTCCGGCGTTTCGTCGGCGAGGCTGGACAGCTGCGCCGCGTCGGCCAGTTGTTCGGCGGACACGCCGTCGAGCGGGATGAAGCCGGCTGCCTGCCGATTGCCCAGCGTGATGGTCCCCGTCTTGTCCAGCAGCAGGGTGTTGACGTCACCCGCGGCTTCCACCGCCCGCCCGGACATGGCGAGCACGTTGCGCTGCACCAGCCGGTCCATACCGGCGATGCCGATGGCCGACAGCAGCGCGCCGATCGTGGTCGGGATCAGGCACACCAGCAACGACACCATCACGATGCCGGTGACGCCGCTTGCACCCAGCGCCTGGGTATTCGGGACGCCGGGATTGTTCGCCTGGGAGTAGATGGCCAACGGCTGCAACGTCGCGACGGCGAACACGAAGATGATCGTCAACGCGGCCAGCAGGATGTTGAGCGCGATCTCGTTCGGGGTCTTCTGCCGATTGGCGCCCTCGACGAGCGCGATCATCCGATCGATGAAGCTCTCGCCGGGCTTCTGGGTGATCTTCACGACGATCCGGTCGCTGAGCACCGTGGTCCCGCCGGTGACCGCCGAACGGTCACCGCCGGACTCGCGGATCACCGGGGCCGACTCGCCCGTGATGGCCGATTCATCGACCGAGGCAATGCCTTCCACCACGTCTCCGTCCCCGGGGATCACCTGGCCCGCCTCGACCACGACGACGTCGCCTCGTCGCAATTGCGCCGCGGCGACTGCCTCTTCGATTGCGGCGGCCCCGGGCGCCCAGTCCTTGAGGCGCCGAGCCACGGTTTGCGTTTTGGCCCGGCGCAGCGTTTCGGCCTGGGCCTTGCCGCGGCCCTCGGCGACGGCTTCGGCGAGATTGGCGAACAGCACGGTCAGCCACAACCAGATCACGGCCAACCAGGCGAACCATGTCGGGTCGATGATCGCCAGCGCGGTGCTCCAGGCGGCGCCGATTTCGACGATGAACATCACCGGGTTGCGCCATAGGGTGCGCGGATCGAGTTTGCGCAGCGCATCCGGCGCCGACGTGCACAGCATCTTCGGGTCGAGCAGGCCGCCCCGCACCGGTTGCCTGCCGGTGGGTGGGGCCGGCTGCGGCCGCTCGGCCGGCTCGATCGCGGTCGCTGTCATCAGTGGATTCCTTCGGCGAGGGGCCCGAGCGCGAGCATGGGCAAGAACGTGAGGGCAACGACGATCAACGTCACACCGGCGACCATCCCCACGAACTGCGGCCGGTGGGTGGGCAAGGTGCCCGCCGAGTCCGGTGTGCTGCCCTGCCGGGCAAGCGATCCGGCCAACGCGAGCACGAGCACGATGGGCAGGAACCGACCGAACGCCATGGCCAGACCGAGAGCGGTGTTGTACCAGTCGGTGTTGGCGTTCAGCCCGGCGAACGCCGACCCGTTATTGTTGGCCGCCGAGGTGAACGCGTAGAGGATCTCCGAGAGGCCGTGCGGTCCGCTGTTCAGCATGCCGGCGCGTTCGCCGGGCAGCGCCATGGCGATCGCGGTGCCGGTCAGCACGATCAACGGGGTAACCAGGAAATAGCTTGCGGCAAGCTTGATCTCGCGCGGGTTGATCTTCTTGCCGAGGTATTCGGGGGTGCGTCCGACCATCAGACCGGCGACGAACACGGTGATCACCGCCAGCACAAGAATGCCGTACAGGCCAGAGCCGGTGCCGCCGGGCGCGACCTCACCCAGCTGCATGTTGAACATCGTGATCATGCCGCCGAGGCTGGTGAGGGAGTCATGGGTGGAGTCGACGGCGCCGGTGGAGGTGAGCGTCGTCGCGGCGGCGAACACCCCCGAGTCGGTGATGCCGAAGCGCTGCTCGACCCCCTCCATCGCCGCGCCGATCGAGGTCGGCACCGTGCCGTGGTGTTGCGTCTGGAACCACAGCATGAAGGTGGTGCTGATCGTGTACAGCGTCGCCATCACCGCCGCAATCGCGTAGCCCTGCTTGCTGTTACCCACCATGCGGCCGAACGTGCGCGGCAGCGAGAACCCGATCACCAGGATGAGGAAGATCTCCAGCCAATTGGTCCAGCCGGTCGGATTCTCAAACGGGTGTGCGGAATTCGCGTTGTAGAAGCCGCCGCCGTTGGTGCCGAGCTCCTTGATGACCTCCTGGCTGGCCACCGGCCCGCCGGTAATAGTCTGCGGGGCGCCGCCCAGCGTCGTGACCACCTGGTCGTGCAGGTGGAAGTTCTGGATCGCCCCGCCGGCGATCAGCAGGATCGCGCTGACGATGGCAACGGGCAACAGGATGCGCAGCGTTCCACGCACCAGGTCGACCCAGAAGTTGCCCAGCTCGCCGGTGCGGGTGCGGGCGAACCCGCGCACCAGCGCGACGGCCACCGCCATCCCGACGGCGGCGGAAACGAAGTTCTGCACCGCCAGACCGGCCATCTGCACGAGATGGCCCTGCGTCGATTCGCCGGAGTAGGCCTGCCAGTTGGTGTTGGTGACAAAGCTGACCGCGGTGTTCCACGCCAGGGAGGGAGTCAGCTTCGTGGCCGGATCGTGCAGGTGCAGCGGCAACGTGCCCTGGACGAGCTGGAACACGAACAGGAACAGAATGCTGATCGACGAGAACGCCAGCACGCTTCGGGCATATGCCCCCCACGTCTGTTCCGAGCGCGCATCAACGCCGATCAGCCGGTAGATCACTCGCTCGACGGACGAATCCTTTTCCGAGGCATACACCCGAAACATGTAGTCCCCGAAGGGCACGTGCACGACCGCCACCGCCACCACGAGGACAACGAGGAAAATGACCCCGGCCGTTGTGGTGCTCACTCAGAACCTCTCCGGGAACAGCAGTGCGCCCCCGAGATAGAGCGCAATGACGATGGAAAGCACCAAGCCGACGGTATTTTGGTAATTCACAGCCGGTCGACCAGCCTCTGAGCCAAGCCGAGCGCGGCGAACACCGCCACGGTCAGCACGACGTACACCGCCACGCCCATTTCGTCTCCGTTCCGCGCCAATCACGTGCATACGACAGTGACCCCAATCGAGTCAGCCACCGCGCGTGGTGATCGCAAGCGCGGCGATGCCGGGCGAAGCGGGTCGCCACATCAGCACGAGCGGGGCGCAACGGGTCACCACCATCAAGCGACAGTCTCGGAGGAAAGTCAGCTAGAAATTAGCCGGGCATCGTCCGCCAGTGCGTGCAGGTTGACGGTTTCCTAACGGGGGTGCCGTGCACCTTTACGGTTTGTTAACGCCCTGTGGCGTCGTCGCGATCAGGGGGAGCCGCACCCGGAAAACCGTTATGTCCTCCGTGGATTCGACGGTGACCGAGCCGTGGTGGGCCTTGACGATCGAATTGACGATCGGCAGGCCCAGTCCGTGACCCGACCCGTCGGATCTTGACGTGTCCGCCCGGACAAACCGCTCGAACAGCCTGGGCAGCAGTTCTTCGTCGATGCCCGGTCCGTCGTCGGTGACGGTCAATTCCACGAAGGGGGGCTCGGGACCGTCACGGTGGCAAGTGATTCCGGTCGTCACCGTGACCCCGGGCGGGGTGTGCACGCGGGCGTTGCCGAGCAGGTTGCTGACCAACTGATGCAGCCGGTCGTGGTCCCCCCGCACCCAGACCGGCTCGTCGGGCAGGTCTTTGACCCAGTGGTGGGTCAGCGCAGCCACCGTTGCGTCGTTCACCGCATTGTTGGCCAGCTCGGCCAGGTCGACGTCGTCGGACTGCAGATCTTGGCCTTCACCCAGCCGGGACAGCAGCAGCAACTCGTCGACGAGCAATGCCATCCGCCGAGCTTCGGATTCGATCCGGGCCAGCGCGTATTCGGTGGTCGGTGGCAGCGCCGAACTGTCCTGACGGGTGAGTTCGGCGTAGCCCTGAATGGCCGCCAGCGGTGTCCGCAGTTCGTGGCTGGCGTCGCTGATGAATTGGCGCATCCGCAGGTCGGATTCGGCCCGATGCGCCAACGCGCTATCCACGTTGTCCAGCAACCGGTTCAACGTGTGACCGACGATCCCGACTTCATTCTGCGGGTCGGTGTCCTGCGGTTGAACCCGGATGCTGATCCGGTGCTCGTCATCGGCGAGCGGCATGCCGGCCACATTGGCCGCGACTGCCGCGAGCCGGCGCAGCGGACGAAGCGTGTACCCGACGACCCATCCGGTGAGGGCGGCGGTCAGCGCCAAAGCCGCCGCGGTCAGCGCAATGGTGGTGACCTGTTTGCGCGCGATGATTCGGTCGGCGATGTTCTGCGGCGTCCCGACCACGAGCACGTCGGGTCCGTCCCTGGTGCTGTCGACGCGGTAAGACCCCAGCGTGCCCAGCATTTCGGTCCGTGGCGGGCCGCCGGGCCACGACTGCGCTTCAAGCACGCGGACGACGTCGTCCGGCGCGGGTTTCGTTTCGACTTCGGAGAAGACCGCCGACCCGATCACAACGCGGTCGCGCAACACGGCGATGAGGTTTCCCGGTGTTTGTCCGGTGAATTCCAGCATCGCCCGTCCGATCGGCGGGGTACCCGGATGCGCCGAAGTGTGTTCGCCGTTGCGGTATTTGGTGTACTGGTGGCTCAACGCGTCGAGGGACTCGGCGATGTCGGCGTCACTCATGGTGTTGACATAGCCGCGCAGGCTGAGCACGGAAACCATGCCGACCGTCACCAGCACCACACTGACCACGGCCAGCACGCCCCACAGCAGTTGGCGGCGTAGCGACGAGGGAAACCACCGGGGAAAGCCCCCGGATCCGGTGGCCCGGTCTCGGCTCATTCCGCCGGCCGCAGCATGTACCCCACACCGCGGACCGTTTGAATCATCGGCTCCCGGCCGGAGTCGATCTTCTTCCTCAAGTAGGAGATGTAGAGATCCACGATGCTGGTGCGCCCGGCGAAGTCGTAGTTCCACACCCGGTCGAGGATCTCGGTGCGGCTCAGCGCGCGCCGCGGATTGCGCATGAGGAAGCGCAGCAACTCGAACTCGGTGGAGGAAAGCGATATCGGCGTGTCCCCGCGGGTGACTTCGCGGCTGGCGGTGTCGACCCGCAGGTCGCCGACTTTGAGGGTTTCGGCGGTCGGTGTGGGCGGCTGGCCGGAGCGGCGTAACAACCCGCGCAGCCGGGCGACCAATTCCTCCAGGCTGAAGGGCTTGGTCATGTAGTCGTCGGCTCCCGCGGTCAGGCCGGTCACCCGGTCCATGACCGAGTCGCGCGCGGTGAGGAAAAGCGTCGGGGTGTAAGCGTCGGATTGGCGCACCCGTTCCAGGATCTGCAGCCCGTCCACGTCGGGAAGCATGATGTCGAGGACGAGTACGTCGGGGCTGATCCTCTCGAACTTGGCCATGGCCTCGCGCCCGTTGTGGGCGATGTCGACAACCCAGCCCTCATAGTGCAGCGCCATCTTCACCAAATTGGTCAGCGCCGGCTCGTCGTCGACCAGCAAAACCCTGATCGGTGACCCGTCGGCACGGTTGATCCTGGGCAGCTGCCCCAGGATGGCCTGGCGAGGGCGCTGCGAGCCTGAGTATCCGGCCATTGCGGTCATGTCCCTATATTCTGACCGGCCGCACACCGGATTGTCACGGAGTTCATAGAATTCTCAAATGTAGGCGCGTCGGCCGGCGCTGTCGAAAGATGCTGGGATGCAGGGTCGTTGATTGGACGTCGCCAAATCCTTACGGCGTCTGAGTCCTCGAAATCGACAGCACCCGAGTGGTTTTCAGCCATCGTGTAGCAGAGGAAAACGGGGCCGCACACCAGTCGGTGCGCGGCCCCGGCGTCGAGACGTGGTGTCAGGCCCAGCTGGACCCGACGGCGCTGTCGGTGCTGGCCATGTTGTTGCCCGCGGACTGGACCTTCTGTCCGTGGGAGTTGGCCTGCTCGTAGATCACCTGGAAGTTGCGACCCAACTGGGTGATGAACTCCTGGCACGCCACCGAACCGGCACCGCCCCAGAAGTCACCGGCAGCAAGCACATCGCGAACGATGGCCTGGTGCTCGGCTTCCAAAGACGCGGCCTGGGCGCGAATCAGGGCACCATGGGCGTCCACATCGCCGAACTGGTAGTTAATGCTCATATCGATGTTCTCCTAATGTCTCGAAATGTTACGCAGCCGCGGTTTTCAGCGCTAGCTGCCGAGGATTTGCTGCGAGGCCTGCTCTTGTTGCTCGTAGTTGTTCGCGTCGCGAATCAGCCCGTCGCGCACCCCGTGGAGCATGTTGACGATGTTGCGGAAGGCCTGGTTGACCTGACCCATGGTGTCGTAGGACGTCGCCTG
>NZ_JAICZA010000096.1 GCF_025933915.1 Mycobacterium sp. | reverse complement strand
TCGTAGGTCGCCGCTAGTTCTGGTGGCGGTGACCCGCTTCGCCCGGCTGCGCCGCGCTCGCGATCGCCGCTAGTTCTGGTGGCGGTGACCCGCTTCGCCCGGCTGCGCCGCGCTCGCGATCGCCGCTAGTTCTGGTGGCGGTGACCCGCTTCGCCCGGCTGCGCCGCGCTCGCGATCGCCGCGTCCTTCGCCGCGATGTAGCCGTACACCAGACCTTGCGCGATCGTCGCGCCCGCGCCCGGATACGTCGTGCCGAATGCGTTCGCGGCGGTGTTGCCGATCGCATACAACCCCGCGATCGCACTGCCGTCTTCGCGCAGCACCCGCGCCCGCTCGTCGGTCTTGAGCCCACCGCAGGTGCCCAGATCGGACAGCACCATTTTCACGGCGTAGAAGGGGCCTTTGACCAACGGGCGCAGGTTCGGGTTCGGCTTGATCGTCGGGTCGCCGTAGTAGCGGTCGTAGGCGCTGCGTCCGCGGCCGAAGTCGGGATCCTCTCCGGCGGCGGCGTTGTGGTTGAACCGGGTCATCGTGTCGAAGAACTCCGATACCGGAACGCCGATCTGTGCGCCGAGATCGGTGAGGTTATCCGCCCGGGTCGCGATTCCGGCGTCATGCCAGGCCTGCGGGATGCGCATTCGCGGAAATAGTTCGGCGGCAAAGACGTAACTGTTGCGGTACTGCTGGTCGAAGATGATCCACATCGTCTCGACCGGGCTGCCGGATCGCTCCAGCTCGAGCAACCGCTGCCCGAAGGACATGTAATCCGCCGATTCGTTGGTGAACCGGCGCCCCTTCTGATCCACGATCAGGCAGCCCGGCAGGGACCGTTCCGCCAGCATCACCGCGGGCGCCTTGCCGGGCAGTGGCGCGACGGCCGGGAACCACCACGCCTGATCCATCAGATCGATGTCGGCGCCGATTTCCTGACCCGCGCGGATCCCGTCGCCGGTATTGGTCGCGGCGCCGAGGCTGACATCGGCACCCAACGACTCCGACTGAAATTTCCACCGCATCTCCATGCTGTGGTCGAAACCGCCGGCGGCCAGCACCACGCCGCGCCGCGCGGTGATCGTCACCTCGCGACCGCCGTGGTCGGCGACGGCGCCGGCCACCCGATCACCATCGCGGATGAGGCGCACCAGCGTGGTCTCGGTCCATACCGGGATTCCCGCCCGCACCACTCCGGTGAACAGACCGGCCGCCAAGCCCTGACCACCCGCGGCGTAACGCCGGCCCAGCATGCGGCCTCCCACGCCCTGTGCCAGTCGCTTGCCATACGTGGAAAGGCCCTTGCGCGGCATCCGGGTGACCAGATTCATCCAGCGGTAGTCGGCCCCGGTCGTCGGCATCGGGACGCTGACCTCCATCAAGCCGGGCTCTAACCGGGTGCGGTAGTCGCCGAGCAGCGAGGTGTCGAAGGGCCGGCATTCGCAGGTGCGCCCGGCCGCGCTGCCGCCGGGCTCCTCGGGGTGGTAGTCGGAATAGTCACGGGCCCAAAACAGCCGCAGCGGCGTCGTGCGGCGCAGCATGTCCACGGTCGCCGACACGTGCGCCACAAACTGCGCCGATCGCTGCGCCGGCGCCGACCCGGCGACAACCGCGTCCAGGTAGGCGCCGGCGCGCTCGGCGGTGTCGCCGGCGTTGGCTTCGGCCAGCACCGGGCTGGCGGGCAGCCACAGTGCGCCCCCGGACCGCGCGGTCGAGCCGCCCACGTAGGACGATTTCTCCACGATCAGCACCGACAACCCGAATTCGTGGGCGGCCAATGCCGCGGCCATGCCGGTGCCGGAGCCGACGACAAGCAGATCAACGGCTGTGTCGGCGACGGGAAGTCCGGCGGGGATGGTCGTGCTGCGCGTCGTCACATCCGAAACGGTAGGCCGGCGCGGCGCGACACAGAAGAGTCATCCTGATGAGTGGAACAATCGGGCCCACGGACCGGCGCGGGGGAGTTGACTCGTGCTCATGACGTCGCAGACCGAGGTCGACGAGGTTCGGCTGATAGAAGCACAGGCCGCACCGACACGCTTCGCCCGTGGCTGGCACTGCCTGGGACTCATCCGGGATTTCGCCGATGGCAAGCCCCACGCGATCAACGCATTCGGGCAGAAACTCGTCGTGTTCCGCAGCGGTGACGGCACCATCAACGTGCTCGACAGCTACTGCCGGCACATGGGCGGCGACCTGTCGCAGGGTCAGGTCAAGGGCGACGAGATCGCGTGCCCGTTCCACGACTGGCGCTGGGGCGGCGACGGGCGATGCAAACAGGTGCCTTACAGCAGGCGCACCCCCAAACTGGCCCGCACGCAGGCCTGGACAACCCTGCAACAGGACGGCTTGTTGTTCGTGTGGAACGACCCCGAGCGCAAACCGGCGCCCCCGGAGGTGACGATCCCGCGCATCGAGGGCGCCACCAGCGACCAGTGGACCGACTGGCATTGGTACACCACGGTCGTGGGAAGCAACTGCCGCGAAATCATCGACAACGTCGTGGATATGGCGCACTTCTTCTATATTCACGGCTCGTTGCCCACCTACTTCAAGAACATCTTCGAGGGGCACGTGGCCACCCAATACATGAACGGTGGAAGCCGACCGGACATGGGCGGCACCGGATCGGACATGCTGGGCACGACATCCGTCGCGTCCTATTACGGCCCCTCGTTCATGATCGACGACCTGACGTATCACTACGCGCATGGCGATGCCAACACGATCCTCATCAATTGCCACTATCCGATCGATGCGAATTCCTTTGTGCTGCAATACGGCATCATCGTGAAGAAGTCGGATACGCTGCCCGACGAGCAGGCTATGCAGACCGCGATCACCCTTGGCGACTACGTCAAGCTCGGTTTCGAACAGGACGTCGAAATCTGGCGGCACAAGGCGCGTATCGACAACCCGCTCCTGGTCGAAGAGGACGGTCCGGTTTACCAGTTGCGCCGCTGGTATCAGCAGTTCTATGTCGACGCCACCGACGTGCAACCGGACATGGTGGACCGCTTCGAATTCGAACTCGACACCACCCGACCGTATGAGGCGTGGATGAAAGAGGTCGAGGCGAACATGGCGGCTCAGGCGGCGGGTTCGGTGTGATGGCACTCGACTGGTCGGTCAGGACCGACAACCGACTGGTCGACACGCCCATGGCCCCGATCACGTGCCGCGAATGCGGTGCGGAGGTGTTGGCCCGCAAAAGCAGCTGGGACCAGACGAGCGTGCAGTGGGATGAGCGCGCGTCGGCGCGCTGTATCGAACGCCAAGAGGCCGAGCGCCTCGCTGGTCATCATCGCGGGCCTTTCCTGGGGTGTGCCGCACTGCGGGACTCGATCCAGCTCGCCGTCGCCACAGGGGAGTTGGCGATCGTCGACCCCGTAGTCTGACTGCCGTGAGTGCTGCAGAACGGGTTGCCGTGGTGACCGGAGCGAGCCGCGGCGCGGGACGCGGTATCGCGGCCGCGCTTGCCGACCGCGACTGGCGGGTGTATGCGACCGGCCGCACCATCGGTGACACTCCACCGGGTGTCGTGCCCGTCCGTGTCGATCACGGCGACGACGACGCCGTCGCAGGACTGTTCGACCGTGTGCAATTCGAGTGCGGGCGCCTGGACCTGCTGGTCAACAACGCCGCGACGATCTCCGACGCACTGGTCAGCCCAAAGCCGTTCTGGGAGAAGCCCCTCGAGCTGGTCGACGTGCTCGACGTGGGATTGCGATCGTCCTACGTGGCGTCGTGGTGCGCCGCACCGCTGCTGGTTGCCGCCGGCCGGGGTCTGATCGCCTTCTCGTCATCGCCGGGGTCGGTGTGCTACATGCACGGTCCGGCGTACGGCGCACAGAAGGCCGGTATCGACAAGATGGTCGCGGACATGGCAGTGGATTTCCAGGACACCGGGGTCGCGACGGTGTCGATCTGGATGGGCATCCTGCTGACCGAAAAGCTGCGCGCCGCTTTTAGCGCGGATCCCGCGGGGCTGGCCGCGATGGCCGAACATGCCGAAACACCCGAATTCACCGGATATTTGATCGATGCGCTATTCTCCGACCCGCGGTTGGCGGAGCTGAGCGGGCAGGCGCTGATCGGGGCGGAACTTGGGCAGCGCTACGGCATCACCGACGAGGGCGGCCGCCGCCCGCCGTCACACCGCGACATGCTCGGCTCGCCGCGGACGCCGAGCACCGTCGTGGTGCGTTAGCAGGCGTCAGACGGACAACCCGTCACCCACCGAATACGTCGAGCGCTCCGACGTAAGCCCGATTGGCCTTGACCCGCTCCGTCAAGCACCACGATCCATCGGGCCGCCGCCGCCACGTGTCGTGGTAGTCGCCGATGGTGTAGAAGCGCGTCGCGGGATCGGCGTTCCCGTTCAGGTGCACATCACGGATATAGGCGCGACTCACCGCGGTGTCGCCCGTGACGTCGATGACGACGTTGCCCAAGAAGTGTTGCGTGGGACCGCACTTGTCGAGGAATCCGCGAATCGTTTCTATGATCGCATTGCTGCCCTCCAACCGCCCTGTCCCGAAATCCCCGTGCGCATCCTCGGCAAGGATCTCGGCCATCGCCGCCCAGTCGCGGTCGTCCATGGCGCGGGCGAACACGTTGAGCGCGCGTTCCACGTCACGCTCATCACACAGAAGCTGCAGACGATCGGAAGCCATGGGGCACTCCTTCTTTGGCGGCTAGGCGTGCGCACCGCCGTCGATGCGAATCTCGGTTCCGGTGATGAAAGCACCGTCATCGGAGGCCACCATGGCGATCACCGAGGCGACCGCGCTCGGGTCGCCGAGTATCTCGCTGTCTTTTCCGTGCAGCAACGGGGTTTGCTTGGCCCACAAGCCGAGGTCGTAGCCGTCGGGCATTTTCTCGAGCGTGCTGTTGGCCAGGGCCGTCGAGACTCCGCCGGGTTGGATGTTGACGGCGCGCAATCCTTGCTTGGAGTATTCGAGCGCCAGCGAGTGCGTGAACGACAACACTCCGCCCTTGCTGGCGGCATACGCGGCCATGTAGGGGTGGGCGAATGACGCTGCGGTGGAGGTGAAGTTGACCACCACACCGCGACCGGATTCCAGCAGCGCCGGCAGGCCCTGCCGCGTCATCAGGAAGGTGCCCGTCAGATTGATCGCGATGGTGGCGTTCCAGTCGGCCGACGTGTGCTCGTGGGTATGGGCGCAACGCTGAATGGCGGCCGCGTTGACGAGCACTTCGAGGCCGCCCAGGTCGGTTACCGCGGTGTCCACCGCGGTGGCGACGGCATCCTCGTCGGAGATGTCGAGGACGGCCGTGGTCAGGCGCTTGCCGGTACCGGCGTCGTCGGCGGCGGCCGCCGTGCGCGCCAACCCGTCCGCGGAGACGTCGTAGGCCACGACGGTGGCCCCCTCGTCGAGCAGCCGGGCCACGGTGGCCTGTCCGATGCCGGAACCGGCTCCAGTGACGATGACCCGCCGATCGGCGAAACGATCCGTCAGCCGCGATGTTTCGCTCATGCCAGCTGGAAGGCGCTGACCGGGGCCTCCTCCGGGTAGCTGGCCGGGCCACCCAGGTCATAGGCGGCGTTGAGCGTGCTGATGAACGCCGGATCGTGCAGCGGTTCGCTGGGAACGTCGAGCTTGATGCCTCTCGCCTTGAGGTCATCGACCATCATGTCGATGGCCTTCTCGACGGTCAGGTCATCGGAGCCTTCCATGTTCTTCTTCAACTCGTCGAAGTCGGAGAACACCTCGGCCGACCAATGCACGAGAAACCGCAACTGCTGGGTGTGGTGACGCGCGATCACCTCGTCACCGTTCTTCAACAACCAGTGGTCGCGGTCGTCAGCATCACCGGTGAATACCGTGTCGAAGCCCAGTCCGGCCGGAATCTGCTGGTCCAGTGGCCCGTTCGCCTCACCGCGATGCACCATCATCTCGTTTTGCACCACGACGCCACGGTTGTAGATCGGCGGCAGGACGCGCCCGGGCGCCTGGAGTGGGCCCTCGGGCCAGTAGGTGAATCCGCTGCCCGAGTCGAGCGAGAACCAGGTGATCACCTGAGCCATCTTGATCAGGTAGTCGCCGAACAGACCGGATTTGCCCATCACGCTGGTGAGCCACGTCGGTGCGTTCTCGTGCCGCACGCCGCGGAAACTCGGTGAATCCAGGTGGCCCGGATCGCGATTCGCGCACGGCCCATTGATGTTGAACAGCATCAGCTCTGGTTTGGCGTATTCGGCATCCCAGTAGCTCTTGGCCATCTCCACAAACCGTGCGTTATAGAAGCAGTCGTGCAGTTCGGGGTAGAGCACCGCGCCGTAGTTGGCGAGATAGCCGCGGAAGGTCGGGGTGAGAAACAGATCCAGCGTCGGGGTGAACCCTTCGGGGAAGACGCCGCTCATCGTCGCGATCAATTCGTCGGCCGACGCGAAGTGTTGAGCGATGATCAGCTTCCAGGGACCTTCGGTGCGCACCACGTCGAGCAGGCGCTCGCGCTGATCGTCCGTGTAGACGTTGTCGATTTCGCGGGGTGGCGCGGCCGGCCGCAACACGTCGGAAAGCTCCATCCGGCGCTCGTCGGTGAGCATCAGCTGTCTCCTTTGCAGTTCACGATCGGTTGATTGTGCGCAGCGTTACCGCGACGCGGGGGACGGCTGTCCGGTGATCGGGACGCCAAACCGAAGCGGATGGGCAAACTTGGCCCGCAGCAGCGCCCCGACCTCCGCGATAGCCAGCCGGCCCCGTGCGGTGGCATCGGAGCGCATCAGGAAGCCGTGGTACATGCCGGGATACCTGGTGACGGTGGTCTGCACGCCGGCGTCGCGCAGCCGCTCCGCGTAGCGCTCACCCCAGTCCCGGATCGGGTCGCAGCCCCCGGTGACCACGATGGCCGGCGGTAGATCCAACAGGTCGGCCGCGTACGCCGGGACGAGATACGGGTCGGTGGGCGGCCCGGCGTCCCCGTCGGTCAGCGCGTGCATGTAGTCGATGTCGTCGCGGGCGAGCAGCGGTGCGTCGGGCAGCGCGGCGATCGAGGCGACGGACATGTCGCGGTCCAAGCCGGGATACAGCAGCACCTGCGCACAGATCGCCGGTCCGTGGCGATCGCGCGCGGCCAGCGCCACCGCCGCCGCCAGCGAGCCGCCGGCGCTGTCGCCGACGACCGCGAGCCGGTCGGCGTCGACGCCCAACTCGCCGGCGTTTCGTGACACCCATTCGGTGGCCGCGTAGGCATCGTCGAACTGCGCGGGCGGCGGGGACTCCGGGGCTAGCCGGTAGTCCACGGCCACGACGGTGGCCGTCGAGGCGGAGGCCAGCGCACGCGCCAGCGGCTCGAAGCAGTGGTTGGAGCCCATCACCAGTCCGCCGCCGTGCAGGTAGATCAACACCGGTGCACCGGAATCCCCTGTCGGACAATAAATCCGAATGGAAACTCCGTCGCCGGCGCCGGGGATGAGCGTCTCGGTGACGCTGGTCATCTCGGGCATCGACTGCGGCAGCGGCGCGGATTCGAGTCCGGCGCGCACCGCGGCCAAACCCCGTTGCCGCATCGGAGCGATCTCGCCGAACGAGGCGACCCGCGCGGCCGCGTCGGGGTCCAGGGCGGGAGTCTTCATCGTCTCAGCTCTGGCGGGCGTTGCGCGGCAAGCACGTTCGCACGTTCGGTCATGGCCGCCGCGACGGATTGCTGGGTGAGTAAGTAGAAGCGGCCCTCGGCGGCCTGCTCGAACACCGTTTCGGCGGCGGCCAGGGGATCCATGGCCCCGGCCTTGATCTCGAGCATGGCCGCGCGCTGCCGCTCGGCGGCCGCGACGTCCGGGGCGGCCGACGCGTCCACCCCGCCCGCCGATTCGAAGATGTTGGATACCACCGCGCCCGGCAGCACGGCTTGCACGTGAACGTGGTGGCCGTGCCCGGCCGACTCGACGTCGAGGCGCAGGCATTCCGTCATCGCCAGCACCGCGTGCTTGCTGACGATGTAGGGCCCCTGCAAGGGGATCGCCACCACCCCGCCGACCGACGACAGGTTCCACACCCACGCCGGCTCGTCGGTGGCCATCATCTTCGGCAGAAACGCGCGCACGCCGTAGAAGACACCGCTGACGTTGATGTCCATGATGCGCTGCCAGTTCGCCACCGGCGTGTCCCACAGGTAGCCGAACTGTTCGATGCCGGCGTTGTTCACCAACAGGCGCACCGGCCCGGCGTCACGGTAGGCACGGTCGGCGAGATCGCGCACCGCCTCGGGGTCGCGCACGTCGCAGACGACATCGTGAGCCACGCCACCGGCCGCGGACAACTCGTCGCGCAGGGCCGCGACGGCGTCCCCGTTGACGTCGGCCAGCATCACCGTCATGCCCAATCGGGAGGCGTGTCGGGCCAGCCCGGCGCCGATGCCGGATCCGGCACCGGTGATGACCGCGACTCCGCCCCCGAAGGCTTCCCGAGCGTCCATGACTATGAGTCGGCGGCGCTTCCGGCGTGCAGTTCCGAGAGCAGGACCGAGTTGGTGGCGTCGAGGATCACGTCCATCTCGGTGAATTCCAGTCCGTTGGCGCCGCGCCGAACGCCGACGTTGACCACACCGCTGGACACCGCGAACGGTACGAAGTCGGCGATCTGGTTGACGAAGATGTAAAACCGCGCGCGGGTGACGTCGCCGTCGGTGCCGGTGCGGCACAGGTTGGTGGCGTGGTGTCGCAACGGGTAGGGGCTCTGCTTGCGGTGCTCGGACAGCCATTCCATCACCGCGTCGCGGCCTTTGAGCTCCGGTGACATCAGGTCTTCGAAAGGACTTGCGCCGGAATCGCTTCGGGTCAGGTAGTGCACATCCTCGGCGTAACTGGCCGCCAGCGCGTCGTAGTGGGCCTCGTCGTAGTGGTACCAGAAGGACGCGATGAACTCCTGCAATTCGGGCAGCGTGATGTCGTCGCTCATGGCGTCAGTCAACACCGGGTGTGGTCGCGATAACACCGCCGATGCCCGGTCAGTGGAACACTCGTTCGCGCTCGGGCGGTGTCACCCGGTGATCAGGCTCCACAGTCCGCCGGTGCTCGCGTGCAGCGCGGCGTCGGTGACCTGTTCGTCCCAATACCGCACCGAGCCGAACTCCGAGCGCCATGCGAGCGCGGCCCGCGTGAACTCGTGCAACGCGTGCTCACGGGTGGTGCCGATCGCGCCGTGCACCTGGTGGGCGTTGCGTACCACCACTGAACTCGCGTGGCCGGCACACGAACGCGCCACGGCCACAAGGAAAGCCACGTCGGGCGTCGACCAGTCTCCGATGACTGCGGCGTGCAGTGCGGCCTCGGTCGCCGCTCGCGCGAGTGCGGCCTCGGCGGCGATATCGGAGATCAGGTTCTGTACCGCCTGGAACTTGGACAGGGGGCGGCCGAACTGAACCCGCGAAGCCACGTGGTCGATGCACAGTTGCAGGATCCGATCCAGCGCGGCACTCACTTGGATGGATCGCACCAGGGCGGCTTTGAGCCGCAGCTGGGTGAGGAGGGCTGCGGTGACCGGGACGCCTTGCAGGGTGGCCGGCTCGGCGGCCACCGCGTCGCGTGGCTCGCCGATCAGGTTGCTACCCGGGGTGATCGTGAGCTGCCCGGCGGCGACGTCGGCGACTTGGTGCCCGCCCTGTGCTCGCCACACGACCACGATCCGGTCGGCCGAAGCGGCCCAGGGGACGTCTGTCGCGGTTCCGTGTTTGTCGAGCACGCACATAGTCCGAACCGCGTCGCCCGCGGGCATCCCGCTGGTCTCCAGAAGCCAGCACGCCAATAAGTCATGCTCGGCCAACGGAATTCGGACCCCATGCCTGACCGCTGCGGCCAGGAGCTCGGCCGCTTCGTACCAACTTGCCCCGCTGCCGCCGTGCTGTTCCGCACCGGTGAGCCGGGCCAGGCCGAGTTCGTCGAGGCGCTGCCAGAGGGCGGGGTCGCGCTCGACCGTTCCGGCGGCCACGCGCTTTTCGCGATAATCGGAAAATAACGCTTCCATCATGTCGACGAGCGCGGCGTCAACCGAAGGCCGGGCGCTCATCGCATGCCCAATCCGCGCGCGATCACGCCACGCAGGACCTCGTTGGTGCCGCCGCGCAGGGTAAAGCCGGGCCGCTGATCGAGGGCCGCGCACACCAGGCCCGAGAATCTCGAGTCGGGGGACTCCTGCAGGGCAGCGGATTCCGCGATGTCGCCTTCGGTGATGGTGCCCAGCACCTTGACCACCGCGGCCGGTAGGTCCGCGGGTTCGTGCCGTTCCAGCGCACCGGCCACCGCGGTGGACATCTGATGCAGGCCGGCGATGCGCGCCACCAATCTCCCCAGATTCGGATCGCGAGGGATGGCGTTTGACGCCATGCGGTCGGCGCAGGCCGCCAACAGCACGAACGTGGACAGGAACCGCTCCGGCCCGCTGCGTTCGAAGGCGAGCTCGGAGGTCACCTGCTGCCAGCCGTTGCCGATCTCACCGAACACCATGGCGTCGGGGACGAACGCCGAATCCAGGATCACCTCGTTGAAGTGGTGGGCGCCGTTCATGGACACGATCGGGCGGATCTCGATGCCGGGTCCGCGCAGGTCGAGGATGAACTGGCTCAGCCCTGCATGCCGATTCGCCGGGTCCACCGGCGCGGTGCGCGCGAGCGCGATGAACGCGTGCGCGAGGTGGGCGCCTGAGGTCCACACTTTGCTGCCGGTCAGCGACCAGCCCCCGTCGACGCGGGTGGCGCGGGTGTGCACGCTGGCCAAATCGGAGCCCGCGTCCGGCTCGCTCATCCCGATGGCGAAGAAGCATTCTCCGCGCACGATGCGGGGGAGGAACTCCTGCTTCTGTTGTTCCGTGCCGTATTTGAGCAGCGAGGGCACGATCTGGCGGTCGGCGATCCAGTGTGCGGCGACGGGTGCGCCCTCGGCCAGCAGTTCCTCGGTCACGACGAACCGTTCCAGGAAGGAGCGCCCGTGGCCGCCGTATTCGGACGGCACCGTCATGCCCAACCAACCGCGTTCGGCGAGCGCGGCGGTGAATTTCTCGTCCCAGCCCGTCAACCAGGCATCGACCGACGGGGTGAAGGCGCCGGCGACCACTTGGTCGGCAAGAAAATCGCGCACCTCGTAACGCAATTCCTCGGTCACCGTGGCGTCGACGCTGGCGGGCGGCACCAAACGGGGGAGTGTCATCGGTGCGTCGTCCACTTCGCGATGCGCTGCCCGGGCGGGTTGGTGGTCCAGACCCGCGTCGGTCCGTCGCTGGCGATATCGAGAGGCGCGCTCATGAGGGCAACTGTAGTGACTTGCTCGGCGGACACTCTTCGAACCCGGCGCGGCCGGGTTCGGGATCAACCGAACGCGTGCTGTTCGAGACTGAAACGCTCCCGCAGCAGGCGTTTGAGCAACTTGCCGCTGGGGTTCTTCGGAAGCGCATCCACGAGGAAGACGCGTTTGGGCGTCTTGAATCCGGCCAGGTGCGCCCGGCAGTGCGAGAACAGCTCCTCCTCGGTGAGGGTGACGCCGTCGCGGGGGACGACGGCGGCCACCACCGCCTCCACCCACACCGGGTGGGGCAGGCCGAACACCGCAACCTCTTGAACACCGTTGTGCCAGTAGAGGATTTCTTCGACCTCGCGGCTGGCCACGTTCTCGCCACCGGTCTTGATCATGTCCTTTTTGCGGTCCACGACGTGCAGCAGTCCGTGTTCGTCGTAGTAGCCCAGGTCGCCGGAGTGGAACCAGCCGCCCCTGAAAGCCGCCGCGGTGCGTTCCGGGTCGTTCAGGTAGCCCAGGGTCAAATGCGGGCTGCGGTGGGCGATCTCGCCGACCACGCCGGATGCGACGGGGTGGTCGTCGTCGTCGAGGATGGCTGTTTCCACGTTGACCACCGGCCGTCCGGCCGAACCGGCGTGTGCGTCCTGCTCGTCGGGTCCCAGCGCGCAGGCCAGTGGCGCCATCTCGGTCTGGCCGTAGAAATTCCACAGTCGTAGGTGGGGCAGCCGCTCGCGGATCTCGTGCAGGATTTCCGCGGGCATCGCCGAGGCGCCGTAATAGCCCTTACGCAGGCTGGACAGGTCCACCTGATCGAATACCGGTGAGCGCAGCAGCGAGATCCACACCGTCGGGGGAGCGAAATAGCTGGTGACGCGGTAACGCTCGACGGTGCGCAACACCGTTTCGGGGTCGGGACGCGGCAGGATGATGCTGGTGGCGCCCAGATAGATGTCGGTGGCCAGGAAGTTGTCCAGCTGGGCGCAGTGATACAGCGGCAGCGAGTGGATCTCGACGTCGTCGTGCGACATGTCGCCGGCGACGATCGTGCTGACGTACTGCCACATCAGGCTGCGGCTGGTGTGGATGGCGGCCTTGGGACGGGATTCGGTCCCGCTGGTGTACATCAGCCGCAGGGGTTGGTCGTCATCGATGTGCGGGCTCGGCGCCGGTGTGTCGGTGGTCAGCCACTGGGCGAAATCCGCCCAACCGGCTATGCCTTCGTGTCCGCTCGGCAGCAGGGCGACTTTGGTCCTGACCACACCGCCACGCCGGATCGCCTCTTCGGCGGTCGGCGTCAGCTCCGCTTCGACGACGAAGCCGCCGACCTGACTGTGATCGAGGATGTAGGCGATCTCCTCGGCGGTCAGCATGAAGTTGACCGGCACCAAGACCACTCCCGCACGCGCCGTCGCGAATGCCAGCACGGCGTACTGCCA
The DNA here is from genome assembly GCF_025933915.1 of Mycobacterium sp. Lineage (GTDB taxonomy): Bacteria > Actinomycetota > Actinomycetes > Mycobacteriales > Mycobacteriaceae > Mycobacterium. The sequence continues at coordinate 5,502 of NZ_JAICZA010000096.1, read as the reverse complement.
GCAGTTGCGTGACAAGAGTCCTAATCGGCCGCCGGGTCCAAAACCGCTGTCGTGCAACGCTGCCGCGGTCCGGTCTACCAGACTGTCGAATTCGGCAAAGGTCAGCATGACACCGTCGTCGATGATCGCGATCTTGTGCGGGTGCCGGCGGGCCGACCGCCGGGGAATATCGCCGAGTCCATGGCTTCGCGCCCGTTCGATCATGGCGTCGACGTCATCGGACTGCATGCCGGTCACGGTAAGCGCCAACGCCCGTTTGCGGGTCGTCCACGTCCCGCTGAGTAGACAAAGCCCTGCCCTTGGCCGCGGATCGCCCCGATACTCGTTGCCATGAGCGCTGGCGTCCCCATTACGACCGAAACCGCCGGATGGGCGGATCCGGATCCCGCAGACGTCGACGAATTGCGGGCTAACCTGCGTCAGGCGGACCCCGGGGTGCTGGTCGCCGTCCTGGCGCAATTGACCGGCGATCCGGCGGTGGTTGACCGGTTCGCGCCGAGAATCACCTATGTGCCGGACCCGCCGGAGCAGGCGGGCGCCACCGATCCGGAGACGGCCGCGCAGCTCATCGAGGAGATCGTCGCCGCACTGCGGGAGCCGCGCCGGGCGGACGCGGTGCCCGCCGACGACCTCGACCTCTTCACTCGCGTCGCCCCCGTCGCGCTCGGGGGAGAGATCGGCCCCGAATACCTTCAACTACTGCTCGAGCAAGGCGGATTCCAGCCATCGCAACCGGTGCTGCCGCGCACCGCGAAGCTTCCCGCCGGCTTTCGGGTGGTCATCATCGGCGCGGGCATCGCCGGGATCACCGCCGCGCTCGCGTGCGCGGAGGCCGGCATCGATTACCAGATCATCGAGCGAAACGACGAAGTCGGCGGCACCTGGTACACCACCACCTATCCCGGCATCGGGGTGGACACGCCCTCGGCGTACTACTCGCTGTCGCGCGACATCAACGGCGACTGGTCGAGCTACTACCCGCAGGGTGCGGAGTACCAGGCCTACTTGGTGTCGGTGGCGGACAAGAACGACCTGCGCAAGCACACGCGGTTCGGTACCAGGGTGGAAGCGTTGTGGTGGGAGGAGCGGCGCCAGCAGTGGCAGATCCGTTCAGTCGGCCCAGACGGAACGCGCGATGTCAGCTACGCGAATGTGGTGATCCCGGCCGCCGGGTATCTCAACCGTCCGCGTTGGCCGGATCTGCCTGGCCGCGAGACGTTCTCGGGAATTTCCATCCATTCGGCGCAGTGGGATCGGAGGCTGGACGTCACGGGCAAGAGGGTCGCGATCATCGGAGCCGGCTGCACCGCGGTCCAGATCGTCGACGCGTGCGTGGACCAGGTCGCGCACATGACCGTGTTCCAACGCCAGCCGCACTGGGTCGCGCCGCGACGCCGGTCGTCCGACGATGTTCCCGCCTACCGGCGGTGGCTGGGCACCCGGCTGCCGTACTACGCCAATTGGGTGCGGCTCAAATCCTATTGGGGGACATCGGACAACAACTATCCGGTGATCCTGCACGACCAGGATTGGGCGGCCGAGCACCTGTCGATTTCGCCGGCCAACGACGTGCTGCTGCAGATTTGCCTCGAGTACATCGATCGCGTGTTCGGGGCGGGCAGCGAACTCGCCCGCAAGGTCACACCCGACTTCGCTCCCTACGGCAAGCGGATCATCCGCGACCCCGGCGGCTACTACGCGGCGCTGGCCCGCGAGCACGTGGACGTCGAGGCGAGTGAGCCGGCCCGGGTCAACGAAGCCGGAATCGTGACCGCCGACGGCACGCAGATCGACCTCGACGTCATCGTCTACGCGACCGGTTACTACCTGGATTTCCTTTCCACCGTGGACATTCGGGGTCGCGACGGCAAGAAGCTGACCGACGAGTGGGGCGACGCCCCCCGGGCCTACCGTGGCGGGATGGTGCCCGGATTCCCGAACATGTTCATTTCCTCGGCCCCCAACTACAGTCCGGGACACGGCGCCGGCCACAACTTCGGTGTCGAAGTGATGGTGCACTACGTGATGGAATGCCTGCAGTTGATGGCGCTGCGCAAGGCCTCCGCCATGGAGGTGACGCAGCGCGCCTACGAAGACTATGTCGCCGGCATCGATGCGGCCATGGCCGGCACCGTGTGGCGCCACACCCCATCGGCCCACACCTACTATCGCTCGGGTGGCCGGATCGTGATCTCCTTCCCGTACCGTCTGGTCGACTTTTGGCGCGACCATCGCGCCCCGGTCGAAGAGGATCTCGAGCTTCGATGAGCGACGGGTTGCTGTGCGGCAAAACGGCTTTGGTCACCGGCAGCAGCCGCGGTATCGGCCGTGCCATCGCGCAGCGGCTGGCGGCCGAGGGTGCCACCGTGGCGGTCACGGCACGTTCGCACACGTCGTCTTTGTCGACGCGGGCGGGAACGACCACCGCCCTGCCCGGCACCATCGGCGAAACGGTGGAGCTGATCGAGGCCGCCGGTGGTTCGGCGTTCGGCATTGCGGGCGACCTGGAGGATGCGCGGCAGCGCGACGGCTTGGTCGAAGCGGTCCTGGACCGCACCGGACGCATCGACATCCTGGTCAACAACGCCGGTTTCGCCGACTACTCGTCGGTCGAGGACATGAGTTTGGAGAAGTTCGACCGTACCGTGGAGCATTACCTTCGTGTTCCGTTCGTGCTGACGAAATCGGCCGTGCCGCATATGCGTAACCAGGGGGCGGGCTGGATCGTCAACATCGGCTCGGTCACGGGCGTGGCCCCGGTCCGGCCGTACCGGGAATACAACAAGACGTCCGGCGACGTGATCTACGCGTCCCTCAAAGCCGCCCTGCACCGGTTCACCCAGGGCGTGGCCGCCGAGGTGCTGGACGCCAACATCGCGGTGAATTGCGTCGGCCCGTCGACGGCGGTCCGCACACCCGGTGCCGCGCAGCTGATCCCGGATTCGTTCCCGACCGAACCGGTCGAGTACCTGGCCGAGACGGTGCTGGCAATGTGTCATGTGCCCGCCGCGGAGCGCACCGGGTTGGTCGCCTTCAGCCTGCATTACCCGTGGTCGCAGCAACTTCCGGTGCACAGCCTGGACGGTACCGAATTACTGCCCCCGTTGGAGCCGCCGGCGACTGCCAACCCGAATATCGCTCCGGCGGGGATCTGACGCGGCCTTGCGCTGACGCGTGTCGTCGATCAGGCCGGTCGCTGCTCGGCTCCTCTGGCCAACGCGGTCGCCATGCTGGGCATGCTGATGCGCAGCATCAACCACATCAAGGGCCCCGCAAACGGGATTCGCGAACGGAACGTCGCCCGCCAGACAATGACCGATCCGCCGGCTTGCTCGTCGAGTAGCGCATCGTCTGGCCTAGCCACCGAGCCGAAGAACGGCCGCGGCGCTCTGGCAGAAACTGTGGCAGACGCGATCGCGCACGATGACGTCGGGACATTCAGGGTCGAACCAACGATCCACCACCGCCCAGTGAATCGGATGCATCAAGTAGGGCCCCATCAACCCGTCCGCGTCGGTGAAGAGTTGTTCGAACGCGTGGGTCCACGGCGAGACACCGGTCGCCTCCTCGACCCTGCTCAGCTGCCAGTCGGTGATGGTGCGCACGTACCGGGGCATCAGTTGCAGGTCGGCCTCGAAACGCGCGACGGTGGCCTCGTCGGTGTCGGGCGGCACCCTTAACAGCAGCACCCGGTACACGGTCCCCGGCTTGTCGCCGGTGTGCACGGGCGTTCCGCCGTAGGCCGCGCCGTTCACCCGGCTGACCGCGGGGTCATCCAAGATCTCACCGAAACGTGCTGCCGCACGATCCCAGTGATCCTTCGAGCCGAACCGCAGATGCGCCAGGATGTCGCCCCCGTTGCGCGAGCCGGGCAGCGTCGGTTGCACCACCCGGCGTAGCGGCGCCGCGGCATTGGCGGCGCTGCGCAACTCCTCGAGGATCCGGTCGCGATCGGCCTCGGCGACGTCGATGAGTCGCGTGACGCTAAACATCGCACAGTCCGTCCACGTCGCCGGCGCGTGCGGCGAACGACCGGGACCGATCGATCACCAATTCGCCGATCCGCGACCACCATTCGCCCAGCGTCGGATCGGGTCGACCCTTCCAGGTCATCTCCCACCACGCCTGCGCACTGGGCAGTGTCCAGGTTGCCGTGATGACGTTCACGTCGTCGTCGAACCAGATCGGTGGGCTCACCAGAATGTCGCGCAACCGCATCCCCCGTGCCCGCGCCCCGGGGGCGTACTCGGCGAGGTAGGCGTCAACGAATCGGCGGGCACATCCGGGTCGGGCCACCACCCGGTCGATCACGAAGACTTCGCCGTCGGCCATGAGCCGACCGTATGACACCCGGGTGACGCGGCGTCGGCGGCTCCCGACCACCGGGAACCTACCGTTGACCGTCTCCGGATGCGGGGTAAGGGTGGCCGCATGAGCGCAGCGCCGCCCCATCCCTTCGCCCCCGCTGTCCTAGGGCCGGTGACATTGCGTAACAGGGTGATCAAGGCCGCTACGTCGGAAGGCCGATCGCCGCGGGGCCTGGTCACCGACGATCTGATCGAGTTCCACCGCGCCGTTGCCCGGGGTGGCGTCGGCATGACGACCGTCGCCTACTGCTGCGTGTCGCGCGAGGGAGCCAGCGCGCCCGGACAGATCGTGATGAGCGAGGCGGCCATTCCGGGGCTTCGCAAGCTGACCGAAGCGGTCCACCACGACGGTGCCGCGATCTCAGCGCAGTTGGGCCACGCGGGTGTGGTGGCGCAGAAGAAGCTGACCGGAGTGACTCCGATGGCGCCGAGCAGGTTCATCAACCCCGCTTCCATGGGTTACTGCCGCGAGATCACGCGCGCCGAGATCGCGCGGGTGATCGACCAATTCGGCGCCGCCGCCAGGGTGGCCGCCGATGCGGGCTTCGACGCCGTGGAACTGCATTTCGGCCACCTGTACCTGCCGAGCTCGTTTTTGAGTCCCTTGATCAACCGGCGCAAGGATGAATACGGCGGTGACATCGACAACCGATCACGGTTCTGCCGCGAGATCGCCCGGCGCGTGCGCGACGAGATCGGTGACCGCATCGCGGTGACTGCCAAGCTCGATATGGACGACGGCGTACCCGGCAGCATCTGGGTCGGCGAAGCGTTGCGCACCGCCGCGCTGCTCGACGCCGACGCCGTGCTTGATGCGATCGAATTGACCCAGGGCTCTTCGGTGTTCAAGCCTATGTACCTGTTTCGTGGTGACGTCCCGGTCAAGGAATTCGCGCAGGTCATGCCGCAGCCCATGCGCACCGGGATCCGCTTCATCGGAAAGTGGGCGATGGGGGACTACCCCTACCACGACCTCTACATGCTGGAGAATGCGCGCCAGTTCGTCCCTGTCATGCGCAATACCAAGCTGATCCTGTTGGGGGGCATCACCAACCGCGAGCACGTGGAGACCGGTATGCGCGAAGGCTTCGATTTCGTGGCGATGGGGCGTGCGCTGTTGCGCGAACCGGACCTG
>NZ_JAICZA010000122.1 GCF_025933915.1 Mycobacterium sp. | reverse complement strand
TTGCAGTCTCGCGGCAGACAAAAACACCATTAGCCACAGCCGCCCCTCGCGTTTCTTGACGGTGTCAGAGGGTCGGTGTTTACTTCGAAATGTATCGAACATACATTCGAATATGCTCCCCGGAAGCTCCCGGAAGCGTGGTGCAAGGAGGCTAGGTCATGACCGCGGCTTTTGCCTCCAGTCGCCACGAAGAAACCCGTGCTGAGCAGCTCGAATCGCTTCGCCGTCGGATGGCGAGCATCTCCGCAAAGAAGACCGGGCCGGCTGTCCCCGACGACCTGCTGGCCTCGGAATCGTGGCTGGCGCTGCCGCAGTGGCTGGCGGACCTGTTGCCGGCGCCGCTGCCGCGGGGAACGGTGGCGGTGCTCTCGGGTGCCCGGTCGCTGCTGTTGAGCATGGTCGCCGCGGTCACGGCGGCCGGCGGCAACGCCGCGATCATCGGTCAGCCGGACATCGGGCTGCTCGCCGCCGCGGAGATGGGGGCGGATCTGAGCCGGGTCGCGGTGATATCGGATCCCGGAACCGATCCGGTGGAGGTGGCCGCGGTGCTCGTCGACGGCATGGACCTGGTGGTCCTCGGGCTGGGTGGGCGCCGGGTGCCGCCGACCCGGGCGCGGGCGGTGGTGGCGCGGGCCCGCAGCAAGGGGTGCACCCTGCTGGTCACCGGCGGCGATTGGCAGGGCGCGCCGACGCGGCTCGCGGCCCGGGTCTGCGGTTATGAGATCACCCCGGCTCCTCGAGGGACGCCCGCCCCCGGATTCGGTCGGATCAGCGGGGTGCGGCTGCAGGTCAGCGGGATGTGTGCGGGACGACGGGTGATGCCCCCAGCACGAGCCGGGTGAATCCCGGTGGTAACCCCTTCTGGTTCAAGGGTTTTGGCGATCTGGTGCATGGATTGGCCCGCGGTCGCGGCGGCCGCGGCCGCGGATCTGACCGCGACCACCCCGGTCGCGGTCACGTTGGCCAACCGGGTGATCGCCTGCTCGTCGGCCGCCCGCGCGGGGGGGGTGCGGCGGGGGTTGCGACGCCGGGAGGCGGCGGCCCGGTGCCCGCAACTGCATGTCACCACCGCCGACGCGGACCGTGACGCCCGCTTCTTCGAAGCGGTGATCGCGGCGGTGGACGACCTGGTGCCCCGGGCCGAGGTGCTGCGGCCCGGGCTCCTGGTATTGCCGGTGCGCGGGGCCGCCCGCTATTTCGGGTCCGAGGTCACCGCCGCAGAGCGGCTGATCGATGCGGTGGCCGCCGCCGGTGCCGAATGCCAGGTCGGGATCGCCGACCAGTTGTCCACCGCGGTCTTCGCGGCGCGGGCCGGCCGCGTCGTCGAGCCGGGAGGCGACGCGAGGTTTTTGTCGGTACTGTCCATCCGCCAACTCGCCACCGAGCCGAGCCTGTCCGGTCCCGGCCGAGAAGAGCTGGCGGACCTGTTGTGGCGGATGGGGATTCGCACCATTGGGCAGTTCGCCGCGCTGTCGCGCAGCGACGTGGCTTCCAGGTTCGGCGCCGACGGGGTGGCCGCGCACCGGTTGGCCCGCGGCGAGCCCGAACGGCCGCCCTCTGGGCGGGAACCCCCGGCTGAGCTTGAGGCCGTGCTGGACTGCGATCCACCGATCGACCGGGTTGATGCCGCGGCGTTCGCCGGGCGCTCGCTGGCCGGCGCGCTGCATCAGGCGCTGATGGCCGCCGGCGTGGGATGCACCCGGCTGGCAATTCATGCCGTCACCGCCAACGGCGAAGAGCGCCATCGGGTGTGGCGGTGCGCCGAACCGTTGACCGAGGACGCCACCGCCGACCGGGTGCGCTGGCAACTCGACGGATGGTTGAGCAACCGCACCGCGGCCGATCCCCGTCCCACCGACGCGGTGACGCTGCTGCGGCTGCAGGCGGTGGAGGTGGTATCCGCCGAGGCGCTGCAGTTGCCGCTCTGGGGCGGACTGGGGGAGGAGGACAGGCTGCGGGCCCGCCGGGCGCTGGTGCGGGTGCAGGGCCTGCTCGGCCCGGAGGCGGTGCGCGTGCCGGTGCTGTCCGGTGGTCGCGGGCCGGGAGAGCGCATCACGTTGATCCCGCTGGGTGACGAGCCGGTGCCGCGGACCGATCCCGATCTGCCGTGGCCCGGCCGACTCCCCGAGCCGTCGCCGGCGGTGTTACTGGACGACCCGGTGGAATTGCTTGACGCCCAAGGGAACCCGATACGGGTGACCAACCGGGGTCTGTTCTCCGCCGACCCCGCCCGCATGATCACCCATGGCCGAGACGAGCGGCTGTGCTGGTGGGCCGGGCCCTGGCCGGTCGACGAGCGGTGGTGGGATGACCGGTCCGTGGGCGGTCAAGGGGCCGGACCAGGAGGGAGTCGCACCGCCCGCGCCCAGGTCCTGCTGGAGAGCGAGTGTGCGTTGCTGTTGTGCTATCGCCAGCGGCGCTGGTATCTCGAGGGAAGTTACGAGTAGCTCAAGACCGCCAGGGCCCCTTACCCGCGGACCGCCTTTTTCGGCCCCGGGGGCCGACGCTTACCGATGTCCACCGGTGTGCGCCGTGCGTGCTGGTTGTCGACCACGCCCCCAGCGGCCGAACAGGGAACCCTTATTCCGGTGGGCCGTGGCGGTCGTCGGCGTCACCGCTGCGCCGGTGGGTTCGCCTGCCTGCGGATGTCCGAGCCCTGCATCGCGGTTGACAAACGCCGCTTCGCGCTGGGACCTGCTCAGTTCCCGTCGGGCATCTCGCCCGCGCACTGCGGTGCGCCGAGCCCCGGCCAGCAACACGCTCAGGCCTAGCATCGCCAGCGCGCCAATCACGATCCCAAAGAGGAACAAAGTGCCGGTCGATCCAGTGACGTGATAACCGAACACGGCGAAGTTCTCGGTCAACGGGTGGGCGGCACCCGCATTGTTCAATACGCCGGTGACGCCGATGATCACGGCGACGAGTACAACAACCAATCCAACGATGACGAGCATGTCGATACCTCTAAATCCTGGGGCTAAGCCTCCAGTACACGCCGATATCGGAATGCTGTCAACAACGTAGATTGATAGCGTTGACCTACGGTGTAGCCTAGATAGTGGCCCGATCAGGCCCGGCGGATCTTAAGTCTTGCCGGTGACGGTGGCGCCAACGCAGGTGCTGTTAACGCCGTAGGTCGGCAGTGAAGATACGACGAAATGGCCCAACAGATTAGGTATTCAACGATGACCCAGCCTCCGAAGAGACGAACAGGGTCGGGGCAAACCGCCAAGACGCCAGCCTCAGGCGAGGAGGACGAAGAGAGCAGTCCGATCACTCGTGCAGCAGTCCTCGCGTGTGCGCTCGAGATCATCGACCGCGATGGCGTCGACAAGCTGTCGATGCGACGCCTCGGTGCAGCGCTCGGCCGCGATCCCATGGTGCTCTACCGGCATGTGCCCAACAAGTCCGCCGTGCTCGATGGGGTCGTCGAGATGATCTTCGAGCAGCTCTCGGTAAATATTTCAAGCCCGGACTGGGTCGCGGCTCTGCGGACCCTCGCCCACGACTTCCGCGACTTGGCGCGCGCGCACCCAAACGTGGTGCCGCTGTTGGTTACCCGACCGCTCGCAACGCCACTCGGGATGCGGCCGCGAGGGATCCTGCGACACCTCGAAGACGTCCTTGCGCTGCTGACTCGGGCAGGCTTCACTGGCAGTGACGCGCTGCACGTGCATCGGGCGTTGTTCGCCTTCCTGTACGGCCATGTCCTGACCGAACTTCAGGAGATCATCGAGCGCCCTGAGGAAACCGACCACGTGCTACGGCTCGGGTTGTACCGCCTTCCGATCGACGAATTCCCCCACTTACGAAACCTCGCCCCAACCTGGGCCTCCTATGACGGTCTTGCCGAACTCGACCGCGGACTCGACATCCTGCTCAGTGGGTTGGCCGCCCAGCTTGGCTTCCGCGGCGACGGCGTTCCCGCTCGGGCGCCTCATCCGGGGCAGTCCTAAACACACCACCAAGAAGGACATGATGATGAACTTGCCGCAGTGGAATCTCCCCGCCATGTCTGTCGACCAGCCAGAAGGGCTGCGGCCGACCTCGGCTAGATGTTGATGAGACGCTGATGGCAATAACAAACGTCGTCGAATATGCACATTTGAACGCCGCGGACCTGGAAGCGCTCGCGGTCGCATTGGACGGGATCCGCCGCGAGATCGAAAATTCGCGCGGCGAAAAAGATAGGGCATACATCCGGCGGGCCATCGTGTTTCAGCGTTGCCTCGACGCCGCCGCGCGAGTGGTGATTGCCGGGAGCCGCAACAAGGTCGGCTGGACGCTCGGCACCACAGTGCTGGCCGTGGCCAAGAGCATCGAGAACATGGAACTCGGCCATAACATCAGCCATGGCCAATGGGATTGGATGAACGACCCCGAAATCCACTCCAGCACCTGGGAATGGGACATGGCGGCAGTCTCGTCGCAGTGGCAGTACTCTCACAACTACCGCCACCACGTGTTCACCAATGTCATCGGCATGGACGACGACCTCGGTTATGGTGTCATGCGGGTCACCCGCGACCAGAACTGGCGGGGGAGTAGTCTGCTGCAGCCGTTGCGGAACCTGTTGTTGGCGATCGCCTTCGAATGGGGAATCGCACTACAGGGCGTGCACGCGGACAAGAAGCGCCGGGCGATCGACGGTCAGGAATCCGCCCGCATCCAAGCACTGATTCGCAAGGCTGCACGCCAGGCCGGCAAGGACTATCTATTCATCCCCGCACTCAGCCTGAGCCGGTGGCGCCGCACCCTCACGGCAAACCTGACCGCCAACCTGCTGCGCAATGTGTGGGCGTACGTGGTGATCTGCTGCGGACACTTCGCCGACGGCGCAGAGAAGTTCACTCCGGCCGTGCTGGAGAGCGAGACGAAGCCCGAGTGGTATCTGCGACAAATGTTGGGTACCGCGAACTTTCGCGCCGGGCCGGTGCTGGCGTTCCTGAGTGGAAATCTCTGTTACCAAATCGAACACCATCTTTTCCCTGATTTGCCCAGTAACCGGTACGCGGACATCGCGCAGCAGGTGCGGGCAGTGTGCGCCAGCTATGACCTGCCGTATACAACGGGTCCATTGGCCCGCCAGTACCTGCTCACCTTGCGCACCATCTGTAAGTTGGCACTACCGGATCGATTCCTCGCCGTCACCTCCGATAACACACCCGAGACGGCATTCCAAGGCGCTGCCGGACGTACTCCGAATACAGGGTTCCCAGATCGCGACCGACATATCCCCGCTGCGACCCGGTCGTGCTCGGGACCACGAGTGGGTGCACCGTCGGACAATCGTTCTCGATGACCGTAGGTTTCAGCCTTCTTTCAAGGCCAGTTGTCTTTGCAGCTCGATCAGTCGAGTCTCGAGTTCGACCACCGCATGTGCGACGACGCTGGATGCCAGGGCTGCGCGCGCGGCCGGGCCGGTCGGGCCGGCGGACGTAGCATTGTCGATGTCCTCGAGCCGCCGAAGCATCCGCTGCGAGATGACTGCTTCGAGAGGCAGGTCGTCGATACCAAAATTGCTGAAGGCTTTAAACGTTGGTTCGTCACTTGGCATTGATCTTCGTCCCTAACGTGTGATGCGGTGCAGTGAACGAGCCTGCTAGACCGGGCCGTCGCGGGAAATCGCTTGAAAGCGTTGTCGATTCCGACTCGTTGATCGTTTGGATCGGCCTTGCGATTCCCAGCGCCCCTGTGCGGCGGCCGCTCTTGTGGCCCTTTCCCGGTCCCGCTCGCTGATCATGAGCAGGGAGTCGAGACTTGACGTGTCGTTTGGTTCTGCGGCGGACATCACGATCGCGTGTGCATGGTCAGGGGCGGTATACCACGGGACGACCAGCAAGACGATTTTGCTGCGATCGGCGCCCCGAACTTCGAGCGTGTTGGACGGCTGGCGGTGGCGGCCGTCGAGTCGGACCGTTCGCTCACCGGCGGTGAAGTGGGCGGGCGTCTCCGTCCATTCGTTGAAGTTGTATGTCACGCAGTCGATTTCGCCGAGCCGAGACGACAACACCTCGATCAGGTCTGGCAGCTCCGCGGGAAGGTCATCGCTGCGCGGCCACCATGCTCCATCCACGTGCCCGATGCGAGGCGCTTGGGGCTTCAATTGCAATCGCGTGCGGACGCGCGATGTGTCGTGCTGTCTGAAGCGCCTGTGGGTATGTTCCAGCGTCATTGCGACGATCCCTCTTGGCCACCAACCGGCCAATTGTCGAAATCGGTGACGACACGACCCGGTCCGGTTCGCGCACAAAATACCGCCGATACCCTTACCCTACGCGCGTCTGGTTCGGAAACAGAGAGTCTCGACGACTTCGAGTGCACAACGCGCTGGCCCAGTTTGTCGGGCCACGGTCACTCGGCACTACCGCTCATGCGAAAAATGATCCGCCCCAACATGTCCTACCGGCCGCAGCGCCTCGGGGGTCAGCTCCTTGAGCGAGGGGTATCCGTCGACGGCCATGATCAGGTCCGCTTCGGCCAGCAGCGAGCGCAGCACGTGCACGATGCCGTCGACGCCACCGAGCGCCAGCCCATAGGCGTAGGGGCGACCGATCCCGACGGCGGTCGCCCCCAGCGCGAGCGCCTTGATGATGTCGGCCCCGCCGCGCACACCCGAGTCGAACAGCACCGGCATCCCGTCGGCGGCCTCGATCACATCGGGCAGGCAATCCAAGCAGGGCAGCCCGCCGTTGGCTTGCCGCCCGCCGTGATTGGAGCAGTAAATGCCTTCCACGCCAATGTCTTTGGCGCGACGAACGTCCTCGGGGTGGCAGATGCCCTTGACCATCAGCGGCAGGTCGGTCTCCGCCCGCAACCACTCCAGGTCCTCCCACCGGAACGGGCCGCCGAAAATCGGCAGCTTGCGCACCGCCGCCTCGGTGGCGTCTTCGCCCTGGCTCAGGTTGGCGCGAAAAACCGGATCGCTGGTGTAGTTGGCCAGGCATCCGCTGGGCACCTGGGGGTAGTTCCCTCCGCTCAGGTCACGGGGCCGCCAGCCGGTGACCCAGGTGTCCAGCGTGACGGCGATGCTTTTGAAACCGCACTCCTCGGCGCGGTGCACCAGGCTGGCGGCCATCTTGCGATCCGGCGGCGTGTACAGCTGGAAAAACGCTGGGGTATCGCCCAGTTCGGCGGCGACATCTTCCATCGGGTCGGACGTGAGCGTTCCCACGAAGAACGGGACGCCGGTGCGGACCGAGGCCCGTGCGCACAGTATGTCCCCGTGGCCGTCCGGGTCGCACACCCCGATGACGCCGATGGGCGCCATGAAGATCGGAGACGGAAACCGCATGCCGAACAGCTCGACGGACATGTCGCGCTGCTCGGGGGCGATCCCCATCCGCGGATACAGTCCCCACCGTTTGAAGGCCGCGCAGTTGGCGCGCTGGGTGTGCTCGTCACCGGCGCCGCCCGCGACGTACTGCAGCACCTTCGGCGTCATCGCCGCCGCCGCCTTCTCCTCCAGGTCCTCGAACCTGATGGGGTACTGCGGCTGATTTCCGTGCAACGACTGGTCGTACAGCTCTTTTTGATAATCGGCGAAGGCCATAGTCGCTGCTTTGCCCCGTGGTTCCCCCGCCAAACGAGGGCCCGAGATCCGGCGCCGGCGTCTGAGCCGCTGTCAGTATCGCCCAAAAGCGATGCACACGTTGTGCCCGCCGAACCCGAACGAGTTGTTGATCGCGTACTCGTAGTTGCCCGGCCGCGGTTTGCCCGCCACCACGTCCAGGTCGATCTCGGGGTCGAGGTTTTCCAGGTTCAGCGTCGGCGGAATCACCTGATCGCGCAGTGCGAGCACGGTCAGGATCGATTCCACCGCGCCGACCGCACCCACCGAGTGACCCAGCGCGGCCTTGGGCGCGTAAACCGCCGGCTTGTTGCTGCCCAGCGCGTTGTTGATGGCCTTGGCCTCGGCGAGGTCGCCGACCGCGGTCCCGGTCGCGTGGGCGTTCACGTGGCCGATATCGCCCGGTGTCAGCCCGGCGACCTGAATCGCGCGGGACATCGCGTGCCCGGCGCGTTCGCCGCTAGGCTCCGGGGCCATCATTTGGTAGCCGTCGGAGGTGATTCCGGCGCCCATGATGCGGGCCACGATGTTGGCGCCGCGGGCCTTGGCGTGTTCCTCGGTCTCGATGACCATCAGCGCGCCCGCCTCGCCGAACACCAAGCCGGTGCGGTCACGGTCGAACGGGCGGCAGGCGCCGACCGGGTCGTCGTTCTCGGTCGACATCAGGGTGCGCATCTGGGCGAACGCCGCGATCGGCACCGCCTCGATCTTGGCCTCGACGCCACCGCAGATGGCGATGTCGGCCTCGCCGAGCACGATGTTGCGCCAGGCCTGCGCGATGCCCTCGGAGCCCGACGCGCACGCCGACGCCGGGGTGATCGCACCGGCTCTGGCGTGCCGCTCCAGCCCCACCGCCGCGGCGGCTCCGTTGGGCATAAATCTCTGGATCCCGAGCGGGTAGACGGCCTTCAGGCCGCGAGCGCGCATGTCGTCATAGCTGAAGACCAACTCTTCCGACGGGCCCAGACCAGTGCCGATGGACACCAACAAGCGGTCGCAGTCGACCTCGGGACTCCCGACGTTCTCCCAGACCCGCCGGCCCAGAATGGTAGACATCCGCTGCAGGTGAGCGGTTCGACGCAGCTCCACGCGGGTCAACTGGCTGTCGAATTCCTCCAGCAGATGCCCGCCGATGCGCACCGGCAGGTCGAACTCCTCGACGAACGGGTCCTCGAGCCTGCGGATACCACTTTGGCTGTCCAGCAACAGCTTCCAGGTGGTCTCGGCGTCAGTTGCCAACGCGGTCGTCATGGCGAAGCCAGTGACGACCACATTCGGCAGCGTCTTACCGGTAATCAGCTCCGTCATGACTCGCGAAACCTTTCACTTGAGCCGTCAACGCTGACGTCGAGCGCCACACCAAATTATGAACACACAACCTCTCATTGTCCCCTGCCGTTATTGGGCGCGCACCGCTTGAGCTCGTGCCATCAGTCCACGACCGCCGGGCAGGGTGCCCACCACGGCGCGCGCCAGCCGGTCGCGGCCACGCACACCGTCGGTCCTGACCTTTCCGGTGCGCAGGTGCCGCCAGCCCAGGGCCGCCCACGACGCCGCGACCAGGGCGTCGGTCACCCCGCCGCGGGCCCGGCGCCGGTCGATGACGGCCAGGCCGAGCGCGGTCGCCGAGTGCACCGTGTCGACCCAGACCCCGGCCGCCAGCACCTCCGGACCGGGGTCGACCCCCGACAACAGCGCCTGGACCAGATGGCGTGCGCCCAGGATCCGGGTGACGACGACCGCCCTGCGATCCACCCGTGCCCCGTGAATGTGGCCCAGCACCTCGGCGGGGGCGGCCAGCAGCACGCCGCCCCATCCCGCGCGGATCAGCTCGATGGCACGAATCTTCATGGTGTACCGGCTAATCGGCGCGCAAAGGGGCCCACCCGTTCGATGAACCGATCGAAGAAGGCCGCCGGGTTCCCCTCTTTGAGGTCAATCCCGATCAGGGCGTTGGGCTCTCGAGGACCCGACCAGTCGGTCACCGTCATGGCGCGGGTCAGGGTCCCGGTCAGCTCGATGTCCACCGTCGCCGGACGGGTCGTCACGAGCTCCGGATCCAGCGCGACGGCGGCGGCCAACGGATCGTGCATATGTGCCTGATACCCGTGGCCGAGTTCGTGATAGGCCTCCAGGTAGAACCGCGTCGCGTCCTCGATCACCCGGATCAGCGGATTGGACGCGCTCGACCGGGTTCCGCGTGCGTCGTGCTCGCTCAGCCGCGTCGTCGTCGACTCCGCGGCGCCCGCCAGCCGCGCCAGGTGCTCCGGCGTCATCGCGACCCTGCGCGTCAAGTTCAGGCCGCACAGGATCGGAAGGCGGTGCTGCCCAATGGCTTCCTCACTGGCTTCACGACCCCACGCCGCCAGCACCTCGGCCGCGGCCTCGGGGTCCACGCTGATGTTCCATTCCGCCACCGCGGTGGTGTTGCCCCGGTGGTCGTAGGAACCGCCCATGATCACCAGCCGGCGCAGTAGCGTCGGCAGCGTGGGCTCGGCGCGCAGCGCCAGCGCCAGATTGGTCAGCGGGCCCGTCACCACGCCGATGAGCTCACCGGGGTGGGCGCGCGCCGCGCGCACCCACGCTCCGGCCGAGTCGTAGTCGGTGAGCCGGTGCCCACCCGGCGGCAGGTCGGCGTAGCCCAATCCCCTGGGCCCGTGGACTTTTGACGGCAGACGCATCGGCCCGGTCAGGGTCTGATCAGAACCCTTGGAAACCGGTATGCCGTCGACATCGCACAGCCGCAGCAGGCCCAGATTGTTTTCGCAAACCTGCTCTACGCAGACGTTTCCTCCGGTCGAGGCGATGCCGACCACCTCGACGTCCGGGCTGGCGAACAGGTACATCAGCGCCAGCGCGTCGTCCACGCCGGTATCGACGTCGACGAAAACGGGAGCGTTCATGGGGTACAACATAGCCAAATCGGCGATTAGGCTGAGCTGATGCCCACGATGTCGGAGCCCCCCGAGGGCACGGAATTAACGCCGCACTTCGACGACGTGCAGGCCCACTACGACCTGTCGGACGACTTCTTCCGGCTATTCCTCGACCCGACCCAGACGTACAGCTGCGCCTACTTCGAGCGTGACGACATGACGCTGGAAGAAGCCCAGATCGCCAAGATCGATCTCGCCCTCGGCAAACTTGGGCTGCAACCGGGCATGACGTTGCTCGACGTCGGCTGCGGGTGGGGCGCCACCATGATGCGCGCGGTGGAACGCTATGACGTCAATGTCGTCGGCCTAACCCTGAGCCGCAACCAGGCCGACCACGTCGAGCGGATGATCGCACGGTCGGGGAGCCCCCGTTCCGCGCGGATCCTGCTGCAGGGCTGGGAGCAGTTCGACGAGCCCGTCGACCGGATCGTCAGCATCGGCGCCTTCGAGCACTTCGGGCACGAGCGCTACGACGCGTTCTTCACCCTCGCGCACGACCTGCTGCCCGACGACGGGATCATGCTGCTGCACACCATCACCGGGCTGCACCCGACGGAGATGGCCGAGCGCGGCATGCCCTTATCATTTCTGTTCGCCCGATTCGTCAAATTCATTGTGACCGAGATCTTCCCGGGCGGGCGGCTGCCGTCGATACCGATGGTGCAGGAGCGTGCGACCGCGAACGGTTTCACCGTGAGCCGCGTGCAGTCGCTGCAGCCGCACTACGCGAAGACGCTCGACATCTGGGCCGCCGCGCTGCAGGCCCACAAGGACGAGGCCATCGCGGTGCAGTCCGAGGAAGTCTACGAGCGGTACATGAAATACCTGACCGGCTGCGCGGAGATGTTCCGCATCGGATACATCGACGTCAATCAGTTCACGCTGCAGAAATGACTACCAGTGCACGCCGGGCACCAGGCGGACCAGCCGCTTGACTCCCCGGGGCGTGCGGATGCCGCCGGTGACGGCCCGGACGGGCCGGTTGGGCTTGCGGCGTGCGGCCCGTTGCGCCGGCGCCGGACCCGCGTGCTGGCCGCGCGCCGCGGCCGAGTCGGGATAGCCGAGATAGAGCTGGTGCAGGATTCGCCGAGAAGTCCTGGGGGCGAAGTAATTTCCGGCTTCGGCGAGCGTGCCCAGCGGGGTGTCGATGCGCGCCGGCTTTTCCACCAGCCCGCGCACCACCATCGCCGCCGCGCGCTCGGGGCTGATCGCCGGCACCGGGTTGAGCCGGTGCGACGGCACGATCATGGGGGTGCGCACCAGCGGCATGTGGATGTTGGTGAAGGTGATGTGGTCGGACAGCACCTCGGAGCCGACCACGTCGGAGAACGCGTCCAGCGCCGCCTTGGTCGGTAGGTAGGAGCTGTATTTGGGGTTGCGTGCCTGCACGCCGGCGCTCGACACGTTGACGACGTGACCGAATCGCCGCTCGCGCCAATGGGGTAGCAGCGCCAGCACCATCCGCACCGCGCCGAAGTAGTTGACCGCCATCACCCGTTCGTAATCGTGCAGCCGGTCGGTGGAGTTGACGACCGAACGGCGGATGGAACGGCCGGCGTTGTTCACCAGGTAATCGACATGCCCGAAGCGTCCCAGGATGTCTTTGACGGTGTGTTCCACCGACGCGGAATCGGTGACATCGCAGGTAAAGGCATGGGCGACACCACCATTGGCACGGATCTCGGCGACCAGCTGGTCCAGCGCCGCGCCGTTGCGGGCCAGTGCGAAAACGGTGGCGCCGCGCTCAGCGATCGCGATGGCCGATGCACGGCCGATGCCGCTGGATGCGCC
Source organism: Mycobacterium sp. (assembly GCF_025933915.1). Taxonomy (GTDB): domain Bacteria; phylum Actinomycetota; class Actinomycetes; order Mycobacteriales; family Mycobacteriaceae; genus Mycobacterium. The sequence goes on along the minus strand of NZ_JAICZA010000122.1, from coordinate 2,040 downwards.
GGTGATGATGACGTGCCGACCCTGCAACGGTCCTTGCGGATCGTCGCGGCGGGCGCGATCCGGATCGAGGTGCTGCGCCCAGTACCGCCAGAGCCGGGGCGCGTAGGAGGAGAACTCCGGAATCAGTATTCCGGTGCCCTGCAAGGCGTTTCGGGTCTTCTCGCTGACGAAGGTGGGAGCCAGATCGACGAGGTCGAACACCTGGGCGGGAATGCCCAGCTGGGTGGCCGCCATGTTGCGCACCACCCTGGCCCGTCCGCGCACCTTGAGCACCGGGGCGGCCACCGAGCGGGGCAGCGACCCGCGCAGCGGCGGCAGCCCGGCCGCCTTGGCCACACCGCGGTAGATGCCCCGCAGGCCGATGGTCTTTTCGGCGGTGAGGTGGAACGCCCGCCCGTCGCAGCCCTCGGCATGCAGCAGGGCGACCAGCGCGTCGACGACGTAGTCGACCGGGACGATGTTGGTGCGGCCGGTGTCGGGCAGCAGGATCGGGGTCAGGGCCGGCAGCACCGCCAACTTGGCCAGCACGCCGAAGAAGTAGTACGGCCCGTCCACCTTGTCCATCTCGCCGGTGCGTGAGTCGCCCACGACCACCGCCGGGCGGTAGATGCGATAACGCAGCCCGGCCGCCGAGCGCACCAGCAGTTCGGCTTCGAACTTGGTCTGGTGATAGGGCGTCGGCAGTTGCTGGCCGACGTCGAAATCGTCCTCGGTGTATTCGCCGCGAAAATCACCCGCTACGGCGATCGAGGAGACGTGGTGCAACGTCGCGTCGAGCCGCTGCGCCAGGCCGATCACGGCGCGGGTGCCCTCGACATTGGTGGCGCGCTGCTCGGCCTCGCCGGCCGTGATGTCGTAGATCGCCGCGCAGTGCACCACGTGGTCGATCCCGCCCAGCTCGGCGAGGACCTCGTCGGTCAGGTCCAGCTCCGGCAGCTCGGCGACCAGCGGCTTTACCCGCTCACCCCACACGGCCGCGAGCCGTTCGAAGCGGCCCAACGAGCGCCGACGCACCAGCACCCAGACCCGCGCATCGGGCCGGGTTTCCAAAAGACGGGACACGACGCGGCGACCGATAAACCCGGTACCGCCGGTAACGACATACCGCATGAAGACATGGTGGCGGTTGGCAGCCGCGCGCGTCAACTGCCGATCTTCAAAAGGGGCTTGGTCCGGCTAATTGTGGAAGTCGCGGATGCCGTCCCAATCGACCAGCGTCCAGCCGGTCATCGGGTTACCGGTGATCACCACGCGGCCGGTGGTGGGCAGCGGGTGGGTGTTCATCAGGCTGTCCTTGCCGTTGCGGACGTTCATCAGCGTCCACACCATGATCGAGTTCCTGTGTGAGAACACCACCGCGTTGTGGTGGCCGCTGTTGTAGATCTTGTTGACGGCCGCGGTGAACTGGTCGTTGAACTCTTTGCCGCTGATCGAGCCGGGGATGCTGTTCGACACATCGCCCTTGATCCAGTCCGCCGGTGCCAGCAGGTACGTCGAGGACGCCATCGAGTCGGGTTTGCCGTTGTACCAGCCGGCGTTGATCTCCTGGACGCCGGGCAGGACCTCCACCTGCTTACCGAGTTCGGCGGCCAGCGGGGCGGCGGTTTGCTGCGCCCTGGTCATGGTGGAGGCGTAGACGCTGTCGTAGTCCTTGCGGCCGAGTTGGTGCGCGACCTGTTCGGCCTGCCCCTTGCCCTCCGGGGTCAGACCCGGGCCGGGTACGTCGGTGTCGATGGTGCCGCTGGCGTTGGACTCCGACTGGGCGTGCCGGACGAACGTCACCGTGATGGACCGCGCCTGCGGTGAGCCGCCGCAGCCGGCGACGATTACCGTTGCGGTGAGAGCGGCGACTGCTGCTGAGGCCTTCCGGATCATGCTGCGCTTGGGCATGTCGATAGCCTGCCCTGCCGACGGCTTCGGTGGGAAGGGTTTGCGATGGTTGACTGCAGAAAAGCTCTCGACTTCCCAGAAAAGGAGCCCCCATGGCGATTGACCCCAGTGCCGTCGGCGCGGTGACCGAACCCATGCTCTTCGAATGGA
>NZ_JAICZA010000175.1 GCF_025933915.1 Mycobacterium sp. | reverse complement strand
AAGGCCACCGGCGCTGCGGACACGGGCGACCAGCAGAACTGAGCCATGGCCAAGCTTTCCGGATCCATCGATGTCCCGCTGCCACCCGAGGTGGCCTGGCGGCATGCCTCCGACCTGTCCCGCTACAAGGACTGGCTGACCATCCACCGGGTGTGGCGCAGCACATTGCCCGACGAGATCGAAAAGGGCTCGGTCGTCGAGTCGATCGTCGAGGTCAAGGGCATGCACAACCGGATCAAATGGACGGTGGTGCGCTACAAGCCGCCCGAGGGCATGACGCTCGACGGCGACGGCGTCGGCGGCGTCAAGGTCAAGCTGATGGCCAAGATCCAGCCCAAAGAGGACGGCTCCGTCGTCAGCTTCGACGTGCACCTCGGCGGCCCGGCGCTGTTCGGCCCGATCGGCATGATCGTCGCCGCCGCACTGCGCGGCGACATCAACCAATCGCTGGGGAACTTCGTCACGGTGTTCACCAGAGCCGACCCGGGCACGAACGGAGACGGCGGGGCTCATCGCTGATCGCCTGCGCCGATGAGTTTTCGGCCCGGCGGCAGTCGATAGTGGTGAACCCCCTTTTTCCCGGGGCCAGGAAACGACCAGGGAGGTCACCGTGCCTATCCGTGACAGCGCCCCGCTGGGCGCGCCATGCTGGATCGATCTGACCACATCCGACGCCGCCCGCGCCCAGGAGTTCTACGGCACGGTCTTCGGTTGGACGTTCGAATCCGCCGGACCCGAGTACGGCGGATACGTCAACGTCGCCAAGGACGGCCATCCCGTCGCCGGCATCATGGCCAACCGCCCCGAAGCCGAGTCGCCGGACCACTGGGCCACCTACTTCCACACCGCCGACATCGACACCACACTGTCCGCGGCGACCCGGGCGGGCGGTTCGGTGTGCATGGCGATGGAGGTGCCCGCCAAGGGCCACATGGGCCTGGTGACCGACCCCGCGGGCGCGACGTTCGGGTTGTGGCAGCCGTCGGAGCACCGAGGTTTCGAGCTCATCGGGGCGCCCGGCGCCCCGGTCTGGCACCAACTGACCACCCGCGACTACCGGGCGGCGCTCGACTTCTACCGCAATGTCCTCGGCTGGCGGACCGAGCCCGTGTCCGATACCGACGAATTCCGGTACACCACAGCGTGGTTCGGCGACGAGCAATTGCTCGGCGTGATGGACGGCGCCGCGATCTTGCCGCAGGGCATCCCGTCGAACTGGGTGATCTTCTTCGGCGCCGAAGACGTCGACAAGACCCTGCGAGCGATCACCGGCAACGGCGGCGCGGTGGTGCGCGACGCCGAGGACACCCCGTATGGACGGCTGGCCGCCGCGAGCGATCCGACGGGCGCCCTCTTCAACCTGTCGTCGGTGCAGGCCTGACGCCCCGGATGGCGGGCGAGGCGCCGGCGTGTCCGGCGACAACGGCGGCGCCACGCGAGCGCGGCGCTCGCTGACCCGGGCCGGCGCTGCAGTCGGTTAACCTCGCTACCATGACTCGCCGACTGCGCCCCGGTTGGCTGGTGGCGTTTTTCGCCGTGGTGGTTTCGGCCAGCGTGTGGCTGCCGTGGCTGAGGACCGCTGTCAACGGCGGGGGCTGGGCGAACGCCATCGGAGGCGCCCACGGCAACTTGGAACTCCCCCGGGGGTTCGGTCCCGGTCAGCTCATCGTGCTGCTGGCCTCGACGCTGTTGGTGGCCGGCGCAATGCTGGGCCGTGGCCTGTCGGTAAAGACCGCTTCGGTTGCCGCACTGTTGATTTCGTTGCTCATCGTGGCGCTCACGGTGTGGTATTACCAGCTCAACGTCAACCCGCCGGTGTCGGCCGAATACGGCCTCTACGTCGGTGCGGGCGCAGCGGTGTGCGCCGTCGTATGCTCGATCGCCGCCGTGATCGCGGCGTTGACTTCCGGCCGGTCGGGGCGCTGAGCCGTCAGGACGACGGGAACTCGTGCTTCCCCGAGGCGGCGCTGTTGTCGGGCTCGTTGACGCCGAATACGAAGGGCACGAACACGATTTCGCGCCCATCGGGGTCGCGATAGGTCGCCGCACCCGTCGCCGCCCAGTAGGGATGCTGGTCCACGGGTTCGACGCCCGCGGCGAGCAGCCGGGCAAGGGCCGCCTGCTGCGCCTGTGGGTCGGGAAAGTACAGGCAGAGCTGTTCGTGGTGGTCCACCGCGACGGCGTCGACGGCCTCGACGATCTCCATGGTGAGGTTCCAGCTGGGTAACCCGAAGATCGCGCCGTTGCTGCCGTAGCTGTCCTCGAACGTTTCATAGAGCGGCAGCCCCACCAGATCGCGGTAGAACCGCACGGTTTCCCCGAAGTGCGAGGAGCGGCGCGCAAAACGGATGGCGCCGATCGGCGCCAACCGCGCCGGCCAGTGCGTCGTGCGGTGATGCTTGTGCTGGCCGGCGCTCATCACAATCCGATGGCGTGCGCGGCCGAGTCGGCGCTGCCCCAGCGCCGCAACTCGGACCCGGGTGCCCATGTCGAGTGCGTGCCGCTGGAAATACGTTCCGGAAGTTGGAGTTTGCACACCGGACCGTCGCCGACGCGGGCGGCGTCGAACACCAGGCAATACGAGGCGTCGGTGTTCATGTCGGTGGTCAGCGTGACCAGGTAGCCGTCGTCTTCGGCAGTGCCGCCGACGCGCGGCGCCATCGCGGTCTCGCTGCCGTAGACGCTATCCCCGAACGAGAACCCCTCTTCGGTCCCGGTGAGCAGGTCGTGTTTGACCAGGCCGTCGAACAAGAACCAGCCGGGCCTGCCGGTGGCGGCATAGGCGTAGCGGTAGTCGGTGGCCGCGTAGTCGGGGTTAATGGTCCCGAACTCGGTGATGGATTCCGAAAGCTGCTCTTCGCTCACCGCGCCGGTGACCAGGTTGAGGCGCCACCGATGCAGCCGAGCCTGCAGGCGATCCAGGGCCAGGAAGCGAAACAGCTTGTCCCACTTGGTCCCACCGGTATCCAGCGGCGACGGATCGCCCTCGAAGAAGCCGTCGAGGACGATCTCGTCGCCAACCTCGTAGGCGTTGGTGAAATGCAGCACGAACGTGGGGTCGGTCTCGAACCAGCGAATGTCCTCGGTCCCGCCGCGGCGCGGGATCACCGCGAACCGCGACGGGATGTCGGGGTAGAAGCGCGGCAGATGCACGTCGTGCTCGAGCAGCTGGGGATCCCAGAACAGCGGGAAATCGTTGAGGATGGCGTAGTTTTCGGTGAACGCCATGTCGTGGGGGAGACGCGGCCCGGGCAGCGGGATGTCGACGTAGTGGCACAGCTCGTTGCGCTCGTCGACGACACCGTAATGCATGTACGGGTCTTGCTTGCTGTAGTTGAAGAACAGCAGCTCCCCGGTTTTGTTGTCCACCTTGGGATGTGCGGACACACCCCACCCGACCGGGAAGCGCCCGTTCCAGGCCTCCTTGCCGAGGGTTTCGGCCGAGTACGGATCGAGTCGGTACAGGTCGCCGCACTGGTAGAAACTGGTCAGCGCGATACCGCGGTGCACGATGACGTCGGTGCTCGACGCGTCCTTCATCCGGGTTCGCGCGCCCCACCCGTGCTGGCGCTGGGCCAGTTGCACGGGCTCGGCCAGACCCGGCCACAACGGCCCACCGGCCTCGTTCTCGGCCAGGAACCCGTCCGTGCGGATAAAACGGTTGCGGTAGAAGGCCTTTCCGTCCCGGAAGCCGACCACGTGCACCATGCCGTCGCCATCAAACGGGTGGTAGGTCTTCAGCGCGGGGTGTAGCGGGTTTTCGGTGTTGCGCAGGTAGATGCCGTCCAGGTCGCGGGGGATTTCGCCGTCGACGGCGACCAGATCGTCGGCGTCCCACTCGGTGGTCTGCGGGCGCCACGGTCCCGTCCGGTAGGGGTGGTCGTCGTCCTCGGGCAGGGTGGACAGGAACTTGCCGACGATCTCGACATCCATCAGCAGAGGCCTTTGCTGACAACGAAACTCACGGTGGTGGCGGTGCTGCCGCCGAAATTGAGGGTGCCGAAGGTTTGCGCGCCGTCGACCTGATAGTCGCCGGCTGCGCCACTGACCTGCTTGGCCGCGTCGAGCAGCATCCGCACACCGGAGGCGCCCACCGGGTGTCCGCCGCCGATCAGTCCGCCGCTGGGGTTGATCGGCAGCCGGCCCCCGATCTCGATCTCGCCGTTTTCGACGGCCTTCCACGACTCGCCCGGACCGGTCAACCCGATGTGGTCGATGGCCAGGTACTCGCTGGGGGTGAAGCAGTCGTGGACCTCGAACCCGTCGACGTCGTCGAGGCTGCGCCGCGCGCGGCGCAGCGCGTCGAGCACCGCGGCCCGCACATGCGGCAGCACGTACGGATCTTCGGCCGCGCGGTCCAGCTTCTGCCGCAGACCCAGCCCGACGGTGCGATGGCCCCAGCCATCGATGCGACCGACCGGGTGCGCATCCGGATGATCGCGCAGATAGGCGTCGTTGACGAGCACCAATCCCGCTCCGCCATCGGTCATTTGACTGCAGTCGAAGCGTCGCAGCCGGCCCTCGGTGATCGGGTTGGCCGCGTCATCGTCGGTGATGGGATCGGGGACGGTCCACCCACGGGTCTGGGCATTGGGGTTGCGCCGTGCGTTGGCGAAGTTGAGCTGGGCGATGGCCCGCAGGTGCGCGTCGTCCAGTCCGTAGCGCCGGTCGTATTCCTCGGCCACCTGGGCGAACATGGATGGCCACAGGTAGCGCGCGTCGGCCCCCTCGTGGCCAGTCCATGCCGCGGCCCCCAAATGCTGCGCGGCGGTGTCGCCGGGAACCGTTTTCTCCAGCTCGATCCCCACCACCAGCGCGGTGTCGTAGGCGCCCGATCGCAGATCGGCCATCGCGGCCAGCGCCGCCACACTGCCGGAGGCGCACGCGGCTTCGTGTCGCGACGCCGGGGTGTCCCAGAGGCCGTCGCAAACCGTGGCCGGCATCGCCCCGAGCTGGCCCTGTCGGGCGAACATCTCGCCGAAGGCGTTGCCGACGTGCACCACCCCGATGTCGGCGGCGTCCATCTTGGCCGAGGCCAGCGTGGCGCCGATGACCTCGGCGGTCAACGCGGCGAAGTCGTGGCCTTCCTTGGTGAGGTTGCGAGCAAAATCGCTTTGGTAACCGCCGAGAATCCACACATCGGTCGACCGATCCATACGCCGACGGTACCCCTGGACGACCGGGTTGTTGAGGCCCCTTTGGGGGCCGGGTGCCGGACCGGAGGAAGTCCCCGGCAGGACCAAAAGGGCGGCCCCGTCGGCTCTCGGGCTGAACCGACGGGACCTAGGCGGGCGCGAAGGCCGGCCGACGCGCGCGCCTACTATTGGATCATTGCCCCCGATGGGTGCCGACAAACATGCGGCCTCAATCTCTTTGACGTCGGCGCGCCGATGGCACCGGTCGAAGTTGACGACGATTCACGCTTTCCGGGTGCGCGCAGAGCGCGCGGGGATGCCACCGGCTGGAAGCCTGAGCTGCGGTGATGAGGTGCGCTTGCGCGGGTGCGGAGCCGGGCGGCACAACGATGGGGCCAAGCCGCAACATGGCTTCCGAAGCCTGCGGCGCGAGCCGATATACGCACTCGCGGGCCGTTCGTTTGGCGGCCGTCCAGCAAAGTAGCCGAAACCTTGGCGGCGGCTCGCCACAATCTCGGCGCCTCCCGCGATCGCAGGTAAGCGGCGCCGGTTCGTCGCGGCCAGCCGACACCCGCGCGACTCGGCACTCGGGCGGCGTCGGTCCGCGGTCCATCGTGACACCTGTGGATTGCCAGCCAGTTCAACCGGCCGCGGCGACGGCAAACCGATAAAACTTTTCCATCTGGGTATATCGATTGTCAGCTAATTATTTGAAAGGCGGATTCGGCCGGGACGCGCTGCGTTGCGACACGGTCACGGATGCATACCTATCGGCTCATCATTGGTCACATATGCCCCGCAGGTCACTATCGTCACATGAGCCAACTACGGACGTCAACGCGGTGTCCTGCCCCTCGAAAGGTGTTACATGTCGGCGATTCTTCGAAGTGTGTCGCTATCGATGGCGTCGGCGGCCGCTATCGGATTCGTCCTTGTGGTGGGGCCCGCGCCTACTGCGAACGCCACACCGTGTGGCGCTCCCGAAGCGAACGTCGAACCTCCCGCCGCGCAGCCGGCCATGCCCGCGCCGCAGCCGGTCGTTCAGCCGCCGACCGGGCGCAGGCCCACTCACACGAATGACCAGGCGCCGCTACCGAGGCTGGGTCCGCTGATCTCCTCGTTGCTCAAGCCGGCGACTCCGGGGCAGCGCTACTCCGCGCCGGTGCATCCGCGAGCCGAGGGGCCGACGCCCGGACCCGGACCCTCCGCACCGCTGCAACAGCAAGCCGAGGTGTTGCCGCCGGGACCCAACCCCCCCGCGCCCGCGGTTCCGCAACCGCCGAATGCCAACCCGCTGCGGCCGAACGCCGCCCCGATGCCCGCGCCGCAGCCCGAGCCGGGGCCGCCGCCTCCTTCGATCGCGGGCGCCCCGACCTCGCTCGTCGACTGGGTGACCGGACCGGACGGGCCCAACAAAACGCTGCAACGCTTCGGTATCTCCGGCACCGACCTCGGGATTGCTTGGGACAACGGCGATCCCGCCAACCGTCAGGTGCTGATGGCCTTCGGTGACACCTTCGGCTATTGCAAGGTGCACGGTCAACAGTGGCGCTACAACACGTTGTTCCGCAGCAACGATCGCGATCTGTCCAAGGGAATCCACATCGCCGATGGCGTGCCGAACGACAAGTATTCCGGCTCACCGGTGTGGGCGCCCGGACTTTCCAAACAGGTCGTCAACACCATCCACAAGGCGGCGCACGAGACGGGAATCATTCCGACTGCGGCGATGTCCATGGGCAGAACCCAGTACATGAGCTACATGTCCATCCGTCAGTGGGGCCGTGACGGCGAATGGTCGACGAACTATTCGGCGATCGCCCGGTCCAACGACAACGGCCAGAACTGGGGGGTTTTCCCGACCAGTATTCGTACGGCGTCTGGGGATGCCATTCCGGGGGCTGGGTTTACACCTGGAAATGAGAATTTCCAGATGGGCGCGTTCTTGAAGGGTAACGACGGTTACGTCTACCAATTCGGGACTCCGTCGGGACGTGGCGGTGCGGCATTCCTGTCGCGCGTTCCACCGAATCAATTACCCGATCTGACCAAGTACCAATACTGGAACGGCGACAACGGCGGTCATTGGGTCGCGAACAATCCGGGCGCGGCGACGCCGATTTTCCCGGGGCCGGTGGGCGAGATGTCGGCCCAGTACAACAGCTATCTCAAGCAATACCTGGTGCTCTACACCGACGGCGGCAGCAACGACGTCATCGCAAGGACCGCCCCGACGCCGCAGGGACCGTGGAGTCCCCCGCAACCGCTGGTGTCCTCGTTCCAAATGCCCGGCGGCATCTATGCGCCGATGATCCATCCGTGGTCGTCGGGACGGGACCTGTATTTCAACCTGTCGCTGTGGTCGGCGTACGACGTGATGCTGATGCACACGGTGCTCCCGTAAAAACGTCGCCGTCGAAGATACGATGGCCTAGTGAGAGGAGGGCGACGATGATCGCCTTGGAGTATCACGACAATTGTTGCGGCCTCGCCGACCCGCTCACTCCTCTCGCCGCGGCGGCGTTAGCCGACGATGTGCCCACCTCATCGGCGGGCGAACTCTCCCCACGGGAGAACATCGACGGCACGGATGCCCACACGGTGTTCGATGGGCACCGCCCGGATTTCTGGACCGTGGGCAGGCCGGGGCTTCGGGACATCGAGGTATGCATCGAGAGCACCCGCGCGGACGGCGCGATCAGTCTGGGCCTGGTGGTCAACGGATTGGACTGCAGTGGGCTCCCCATTGACCAGGCGCTTTCGCTCGCAGACGCCCGGGGGGATGCGGGCGTCTGCGGCGTTAGCTGCCGGGGAGGCGGACACCTCAAAGCCAGTTAGTCAGCGGCTGAGGGGTTTTCGCGGAGGTGACGTCACGGGTTACCGGTCACGGCGGCGGCAGTGGAATCCACCGCTTGCCATCCGTTGTCCATCCGCACGGCAGGTAGTTCCAATGCGCGGGCGGATTGGGGTCGAAACTCAGGCACTTCGGTGCGTAGAACGGAGGGGCCGGAGGAGGCGGTGCCGGCTGGTTCTCGGCGTGTGCGGTCGCCCCGCTGAGCATCAAGGCCCCAACGGCCGTCAGTGTTGCGACTAGCTTCCGCATCGCAGGCTCGGCAAGTGTTATGCCCCAACGAAGCGCCGGTCGCTACGTTTCTTCCGTCACGCGCACGGTATCGATGTTAGTCCTCATCTCTGCGCTTGGTGGGACTTGATCGCATCGGTTTGGGTGCCCGAGGGCGTTCCCGCGGTCGGGATCCCTAAACATCGGGTCACAAAAATTAAAGTACGATTGTGATCTGTATCCGGCTGGTTGGAGAAGTTGTTGTGGCGTAGACGCCGCGCGAGCGGGAGCACTGCGGTGAGGGTCCTCGACACGGGCCCGTCTT
>NZ_JAICZA010000163.1 GCF_025933915.1 Mycobacterium sp. | reverse complement strand
GGGATGGGTTCGGAACCTCCCCTGATACAACTCAGACGCTAGATAGCTTCCCTATGGCCTAACTGTGCCTGGCCCATGCAAAGCGTTGGCCCCGCCCCGTACCGCGCTGGTTTGGCAAGGCTAGGTTGGCTAGTCGGCCAGGTGTTTCCTCTATATCGTTGCCGCCGTGTCGAGCGCGTCACATCCGGCCGAACCGCATCTCGGGTCGGTGTCGTCGAAGTTGAATTGGCTGCGTGCGGGTGTGCTGGGTGCCAACGACGGCATCGTCTCCACCGCGGGCATCGTCGTGGGAGTCGCGGCGGCCACGACCCTGCGAGCTCCGATCTTGACCGCCGGGAGCGCCGGACTGGTCGCTGGAGCGGTGTCGATGGCGCTTGGCGAATACGTATCCGTCAGCACCCAGCGCGATACCGAGAAGGCGCTGCTGCGCAAGGAGCGCCGTGAATTGCGCGACGATCCGGCCGCCGAACTGGACGAGCTCGCCGCGCTCTATGAGGCGAAAGGCCTGACGGCGGCCACCGCACGCACCGTGGCAGAGGAACTCACCGATCAGAATCCGTTGCTGGCCCATGCCGAGGTCGAACTCGGCATCAATCCCGAGGAGCTGACCAGTCCGTGGCAGGCGGGCTCGTCGTCGGCGCTGTCGTTTGCGGTCGGTGCCCTGTTGCCGTTGATCGCCGTCTTGGCCCCGCCGACGACGTGGAGAATCCCCGTCACCGTGGCGGCCGTGCTCGTGGCGTTGGTGATCACCGGAGCGGTCTCGGCCGGTTTGGGCGGGGCGCCAAAGCTTCGCGCCGTGCTCCGCAACCTCATCGGCGGCAGCCTCGCGTTGACGGTCACCTACGTGATCGGTCACGTGGTGGGCGCGGCAATCGGCTGACCGGCGCGGTGCACATCCACCGACTGGAAGCGCAACTGTAATATTCACGGTTGCGGGTCTCGGCAGGGGCCCGCGATCCCATCACGCGAAGGGTCATGCAGTGGCCGAGCCCGATATCGTGCCGGATGAAGCTCAATGGGCGCAACCGGTGCCGTACTTTGTGCGCGACGAAAAGTACTTTGTACCAACCGAAATCGCGCGCGGCGGGTGGGGTCCGTCACTGAGCGGCCACGTCGTCGGCGGACTCTTGGCGTGGGCGGTCGAGCGGGCGGCGCCGGACGCGCACCTGCAACCGGCGCGGTTGACGGTCGACCTGCCCCGGCCGACGGCGCTCAAACCACTCGAGGTGCACACCGAGGTGCGCCAGGACCGTCGCCGATTGCGGCTGGTCGAGGCCGTCATCACCCAGGATGGCGCCCCCGTGGCACAGGCCAGCGCACTGTTCTTGCGGCGCGGCCCGCAGCCCGACGGGCAAATCTGGTCGCCACCGGTGCAGATGCCGCCGCTACCGCCGGGCCCGTCGTACCCGACGCTTTTCATGCGAACCTACGGCTGGGGTTCGGAGGTGCAGAACCCCGATCCGGACTGGCCCCAGACCGAGGGCCCGAAGTACACGTGGTTACACGAGAATCGGCCGTTGATCGACGATCAACCGCTCACCGCCTTCACCCGCGCGGCGATGGCCGGCGACATCACGGCCTCGATCGCCAACTGGGGCACCCGCTCCCTGGAGTTCATCAATGTCGACTACACGCTGACGCTGACCCGGCTGTCCGAGGGGGCGCATATCGGGCTTGCCTCCCTTACTCATCACAGCCACGACGGGGTGGCCAGCGGCTCAGCAGTCCTGGTTGACGAGAAGGGCCCGTTCGGCACCGGCGTGTCGGTCGCCGTCGCGCACTCGGGATTTCGGGCGCACTCCGTCGATCCGTCGACCGGGTGACGTTGGTGGGGGGCGGTGCGGTCACCTTCTGGACGCTGATTGCCGATGCGGCGCAGCGGGAATCGACCCGACCGCTTCTCGCCGACGAGCACGGTCGCAGCCTGACCGCACGTCAGCTGCGCGACGCCGCGTGCGCAACCGCCGCCGCGCTCGCCGAACGGGGAGTCTGCGCGGGCACGGTGGTGTCCTGGCAGCTGCCCACCACGATGGAAACCATGGTGGTGATGGCCGCACTGGCCCGACTCGGCGCGGTGCAAAATCCGATCATCCCGTTGCTTCGGGAAAACGAGCTTGGTTTCATCACCGGCCAGTTGAACACCGAATTCTTTGTGGTGCCGCAGGTTTGGCGCGGTTTCGATCACGGCGGGCTAGCTCGTGAGTTGGCCCGAGACAAGGGCTTTGAGGTCATCACCCTCGATCTGGCGACGCCCCCGGCCGGTGTGCTGCGGCTGCCCCGCGCCGAAACGGGCCCCCTTCCCGAACCCCCGACATCGGCCGACGAGGCCCGCTGGGTCTACTACTCCTCCGGGACCACCGCAGCCCCCAAAGGGATCCGCCATACCGACACCTCGGTCATCGCCGGCTCGGCGGGAGTGGTGGGCATGGTGGGGGCCACGAGTAGCGACGTGGACCCCGTCGCCTTCCCCATCGCTCACATCGGCGGGGCCGCGATGCTGGCCACCGCATTGCTGACCGGCATGCGGCTCGCACTGTTCGAGACATTCGATCCGGCGACGACGCCGCTGGCCATCGCCGCCCACAATCCGACGTTCCTGGGCACCGCGACCCCGTTCTTCGTGGCATTCCTCGAAGCCCAACGGGCCCACGGTGACCGACGGTTGTTCTCGTCGGTGCGGGGCTGTCTGGCCGGAGGCGCACCCATCACCGCCGAATTGGGACGTCAGGTCCGGGAAACCTTCGGCGTGGCCGGGATCGCGAACGCGTGGGGGATGACCGAGTTCCCCTGCGCGACTTCGCCTTCACTGACCGCACCGCCGGAGGTACTTGACCATACCGTCGGCCCACCGGTGCCCGGGGTCAGGGTCCGCGTGGTCGACGACCAGGACGTCCAACTGGCCGCCGGACAGGAGGGGGAGCTGCGACTCAAGGGACCCCAGTGTTTCCTCGGCTACGCCGATCCGACGCTTGACGCCGATGCGTTCGACGGCGACGGCTGGCTGCGCACAGGCGATCTCGGCCTCATCGATGCGAACGGCAATGTCCGCGTCACGGGTCGCACCAAGGACGCGATCATCCGTAACGCGGAGAACATCTCCGCCCTGGAGATCGAGAATGCGCTCGCCGAACATCCCGGTGTTGCCGACGTCGCCGTCATCGGGATCCCCGACCCCCGCACCGGTGAACGCGTCTGTGCCGTGGTGGTGCCCGCGACAGCCGATGGCGTGTCATTGGAATCGCTTGTGCGACACTGCCAATCACGGGGCCTGAGCCGCTACAAGCACCCCGAGCATCTCGTGGTCGTCGACACCCTACCGCGTAATCAATTCGGCAAGGTGATCAAGAAGGACCTTCGCGAGGCCTTCGGGTGATCGGGTCGGCGACTACCTCCACGCGCGTGTAACCCCACTGCGAGATCCGGGCGGAATTTTCGCCGTGCGGTTACACGCGCGGGCCATTCCCAACCGGGCTATAACCCCTTGGGCGCATCACGAACCGCCTGCACCGCCGCGGCGTCGCCGTCGAATTCGACCTGCGCCGCGCGCCCGACGGAGAACAGCAGCAGTTCCTCGGGCGGTCCGGTCACCGTCACCGCCGGACCCTGACCGGCGGTGAGCAGCGTCTTGCCCTCCGGGGTGCGCAACGCGACCCGCCCGGGCGCCTTGGCGAGGGTGAGCCGGGCCATCAGCGGCAGCGTGCGGCGCAGCATCGTGCTCAGGGCGGGCTCCAGCGCGCGTGGCTGCCAGCCCGGCTGCGCGCGGCGCACATCCTCGTGGTGGATGAACATCTCGGCGACATTGGCCACCGGGTCGAGCAGCTTGAGCGGCGAATACACCGGCGGACCGGCGGCGACCTTGCCGACCAGCTCGTCCCACTCGTTGCGCTCACTCACCTGGTTCTGCACCTTGGCGGTATGCGAGGCGAGGAAGGGGATCAGGATGCCCGGGGCGGCGTCGGGGCGATACTCCCGGATCACGAGGTGGGCGGCCAGGTCGCGTGTCGTCCAGCCCTCGCACAGGGTGGGCGCGTCCGGACCGACGCCGCGCATGGTCTCCACGAGGGCGGCGCGTTCGCGCTGAGCAACAGACATGCGTTCAGCGTAGAGCCGGTCGCCCCGCAAGAGGACGGGTCCACGAACACCGATCGCGGGCGGCTCGGTAAATTTGAAACGTCATGTTGTCGAAGGGAATGTCATGAACGCGCGCGTCGAGCAGTTGGAGTTTCAAGCAGAGGCTCGGCAACTGCTGGATCTGATGGTCCACTCCGTCTACTCCAACAAGGACTCGTTCCTGCGGGAACTGATCTCCAACGCGTCCGACGCGCTGGACAAGCTGCGGCTTGAAGCGTTCCGCAACAAAGACCTGGATGTCGACACCTCCGACCTGCACATCGAGATCGACGTCGACCACCAGGCGCGCACCCTGACCGTGCGCGACAACGGCGTCGGAATGACCCGCGCCGAAGTCATCGACCTGATCGGCACGCTGGCCAAGTCGGGCACGGCCGAGCTGCGCCAGCAACTGCGCGAGGCCAAGAACGCCAAGAACGAAGCCGCCTCCGAGGAACTCATCGGCCAGTTCGGTATCGGTTTCTATTCGAGCTTTATGGTCGCCGACAAGGTCGAACTGCTGACCCGCAAGGCCGGCGAGAGCGACGCCACCAAATGGGAATCGAGCGGCGAGGGCACCTACACCATCGAATCGGTCGACGGCGCGCCGCAGGGAACGTCGGTCACCCTGCACCTCAAGCCCGAGGACGCCGAGGACGAGCTGCACGACTACACCGCGGAGTTCAAGCTCCGGGGACTGGTCAAGAAGTACTCCGACTTCATCGCCTGGCCCATCCGGATGCAGGTCGAGCGACGCACGCCCGCGACAGAAGAGGGCGGCGAGGAGACCGTCACCATCGAGACCGAGACCCTCAACTCGATGAAGGCGCTGTGGGCCAGGCCCAAAGAAGAGGTCTCCGAGGAGGAGTACCAGGAGTTCTACAAGCACATCGCGCACGCCTGGGACGACCCGCTCGAGGTCATCGCGATGAGGGCCGAGGGCACCTTCGAGTATCAGGCGCTGCTGTTCCTTCCGTCCCACGCGCCGTTCGACCTGTTCAACCGCGACGCCCAGACCGGGATCCAGCTCTATGTCAAGCGCGTGTTCATCATGGGCGACTGCGACGAGCTCATGCCCGAATACCTGCGCTTCGTGAAGGGCGTGGTGGACGCGCAGGACATGTCACTCAACGTCTCGCGCGAGATCCTGCAACAGGATCGGCAGATCAAGGCCATCCGGCGCAGGTTGACCAAGAAGGTCCTTTCCACGCTCAAGGACCTGCAGTCCGAGCGCCCCGACGACTATCGGACCTTCTGGACCCAGTTCGGAAGAGTCGTCAAGGAGGGCCTGCTGTCGGACTTCGACAACCAGGACACCCTGCTGCAGATCTCTTCGTTCGCGTCGACGCACAGCGAGGAGGAGCCCACCACGCTCGCCCAGTACGTGGAGCGGATGAAGGAGGGGCAGACGCAGATCTTCTACGCCACGGGGGACACGCGTCAGCAGATCCTGAAGTCGCCGCATCTCGAGGCGTTCAGGGCCAAGGGCTATGAGGTGCTTCTGCTCACCGACCCGGTCGACGAGGTCTGGGTGGGGACGGTGACCGAATTCGACGGCAAGCCGCTGCAGTCGATCGCCAAGGGCGAGGTGGACCTCAGCTCCGAGGGTGACGAGAGCGAGGCCGAGCGCGAGGAGCAGCAGAAGGAATTCGCCGACCTGCTCACCTGGATGAAGGACACCTTGGCCGACCACGTCAAGGAAGTTCGCCTCTCCACCCGGCTGACCGACTCGCCCGCCTGCCTGATCACCGACGCCTTCGGGATCACGCCCGCGCTCGCGCGCCTGTACCGCGCCTCGGGGCAGGAGATTCCGGTGGGGAAGCGGATCCTCGAGCTCAATCCTCACCACCGGCTCGTCACCGGCTTGCGCCAGGCGCACCAGGACCGCAGTGACGACCCGTCAATCGCCGAGACCGCGGAATTACTTTACGGCACAGCACTTCTCGCCGAAGGCGGCGCGCTCGATGATCCGGCACGGTTTGCCGAGCTGCTGGCCGACCGGCTGGCCCGCACGGTGTAGACCGGTCTTCGCCGACGTATCGGCGATTTGTGGGATTGAAAAGTCGCTGGCAGGGATACTTAGGTTCCATGGCTGAGTTTCGCGTCATCGACCCACATGGGCGGGTCGTCGCGACGAAGAATTTCGCCAAAGCGGAGGCCGCACACGCATGGTTCGTCCACTCGGTCGGCGGTAATACCGAGCTGGGTTGGCGCATGGAGGTCGACGACGACGGGCAGTGGGCCTTCTTCGATGACACCGAGGGCTTCACCGCCCCGGTGAGCCGCCCGCCGACGAAGCGCTGACGGCGTCAGCCTTACGGGCCGATCACGAAGCAGCGGGTGGTGCCGCTGATGAACAGGACTTCGTCGACCGCGGATTGTGGTGTGGACGGAAATTCGAAGCGATGCACTTGTTGGCCGGCCTCGATGGTGGCGTCCTGCGATTCGTTGGTGCCATCTTTCTTGCGAACCAACGCCGTGACCCTGTCCGATTTCGACGGGCTCTGCGGGTCTTCGAAGTACCACACTTCGATCCCCGCCCCTGAGTTATCGGCGCGCCAGCCGTCCGAGTAGTAACACGGCGGATTGCCCTCGGCATCCGGTGGCGGTGGCGGGCATATCGACAGCCCGACGCACGCGGGTGTGCCGCTGGGGCTGGGTACGACGGTCCCGGCGGCGGTTGGGCTGGGCGGAACGCTCGTGCTCACCGGCGCCGACGATTTCGTCGAGGTCGGGCCGGATGTGCCGGGCGCAGCGGCGTGCTGCGACCCGCAAGCCATCAGCCCCGCACACCCGAATGCGACCACGGCGCACCACCGGGCACCCCGTCCGGCGTCGAAACACGTTACATGCCACCTCATTTCAGTGACACAGTTCGCACCCGGTGCCGTCGTTCACAGCAATTCTCACTGCGATTGCTCCGGCAATGAATGATCCACGAAGCACGTTCGTGAACCTCCTTTTTAGTGAAACCCCGATGGTTGCTGATGACTACAGAGCTAACACCGTGGGCGGGTTGTCCAGCAAGGGGCGGACGCGCCGCGGATCGTTCGCCCGTACCCGCGACGTAGGCTCCCACCATGCATGTCGACGCGATGACGACCCCCCAGCCGCTCGGCCAAATCGGCGAGCTTGCCCGACGAACCCGATCCGCCGGATTCTCCGGTCTGTTGTTCACCGAGACGGGCCGCACCGCCTACCTGAACGCCGCCGTCGCGTCGCAGGCCGCCCCCGATCTCGAACTGTCCACGGGCGTCGCGGTGGCCTTCCCGCGCAGTCCCTTCGTCACCGCCGCCGCGGCATGGGAACTGCAGGAAGCAACCAAGGGAAAGTTCCGCCTGGGTCTGGGAACTCAGGTGCGCACCCACGTCGTGCGGCGCTACGGCACGGCCTTCGAACGGCCGGGTCCCCGGCTGCGCGACTACTTGCTCGCCGTGAAGGCATGTTTCACGGCGTTCCGTTCCGGGACGCTCGACCATCACGGTGATTTCTACGATCTCGACTTCATCACCCCGCAGTGGAGCCCGGGGCCCATCGACGCTCCCGACCCGAAAGTCGATATCGCGGCCGTGAATCCGTGGATGTTGAGGATGGCGGGTGAGGTGGCCGACGGGGTGCACGTCCATCCGATCGGCGAACCGGGCTACCTGGCCCGTCATGTCCTGCCGACGGTCACCGAAGGGGCGGCGAAGGTCGGCCGTTCGCCGTCGGACATCGCGATCATCGTGCCCGTCATGACGATCGTGGGCGACAGCGACGAAGAGCGCGACAAGCAGCGCGAAATCGTGCGCGCCAGCATGGCCTTCTACGGAAGCACGCCCAACTACGCGTTCATTTGGGACGAAGCCGGTTTCGAGGGCACGACGGCCCGGATTCGGGAGAAACAGAAAGCCGGAGACTTCGCCGGGATGGCGGCCCAGGTCAGCGACGACCACATCGCCGTCTTCGCCACCGAGTCGAGCTGGGACGCGTTGGCCGACGCGTTGACCGACAAATACTCCGGCACGGCAACGCGTTTGGTGATGTACAACTCCGTGGCCGATCAGGATCGCTTCGAGCGATACGGCGAGGTGGCCCGGCGGATACAGCACCGCCAATAGCGGTACCGCAGAAGGTTATCGGGGTCGCCGAGCCTTGGTGGCCGCTACTGCTTGTCGACCTTTCCGGCGATCTGATTGGCGATGTTGATGCCCAGGTCCCCGACGTCCTTGCGGCACACGTCGACATCGATGACGACGTTTCGACGGACGGTCAGTGCCCGCTGACAGGACGTGGACATGTGCGTGCCATTTCGGTTGACCGTCAGGGTCACCGGGGCGGTGAGCACCCCGTTGGCGTTGGAGACCGGCCCCACCTTCCATTGAATTTCCGGAGCGATGTCGTTGGCGGGCACGGTGTCCTGGCGGTTGGCACACGCAGGCCAGCGTTGCGACGACGCAGCGAAATAGGCGCTCGCCTGTTCAGGAGTCGGAAACAACACGACGAATTGGTCCACGCCAGGGCCTTCGATCCGATCTGCGCCCGCAGGAGCTGGCGCGAGGTCGTGGTAGCCATAAACCGCGGTGCTCCCGCTGTCGGCATATTGGGGTATTGAGGCGGTGTGGATGGCGTACTTGCACTCGGCCGGAAGCGTGTAGTCCGTGCGGTGAACCTGCTCCTCCACCAGCGCGGTGAAAGGCGGGTCGCTCGCCGTTCCCCGGACACCCAGCGTGCTGTCGATCTCATCGGGCGACAACATGAGATCGGCCAGCGCGGCCTTCGCAAGGGGGGTCTTCGGCGATGCCGTGGTGGTCGTGCTCGACGACGCCGCGGTGTCACCCCCGCTGCTGTCACCGCAACCGGCGACGAGTATTCCGGCGGCGGCGATGGCGACCGCGGCAGTTAGCTGGCGCATGGTGGGTGCCCCTTCCTCCTTGAATCGATTCCGCAGAGGTCGTTTGCGGATGGAGCATACGACAGCACCGACCGTCATGAGCCCGTTCGGAGTGAAGCGATATCTTCGCGGTGTGGCCGCAGTGAACTTCGTTTCCGTCGCACCGATCGTCCCCGTTCGAGATCTCGATGCCGCCCTGGATCGCTACCGCCTGCTCGGCTTCGACGCGCGCGCATACGACGGCCCGGATCGCTACGGCTTCGTCGACCGCGGGCCGGTGTCTCTCCACCTCACCGAGTGGGACGAGCACGACCCGTTGCGCACCGCCGCCAGCGTGTACTTCTATGTCAGCGACGCCGATGCCCTCTACGCGGAGTGGGCCGGCCTGGAGAATCTCGATGGCCGGTTGATCGCGCCGCAGGACACTGCTTACGGTTTGCGCGAATTCGCGTATGTCGACCCCGACGGCACCTTGCACCGGGTCGGTTCACACCAGACCTGATCGGGCGGTCTCCGTTGAGAGACGGGGCTTTTCGTGAACGGTACGCATCCCTCCCCGTCGGAGGACACACCAGAAGTTGTCGCTCAAAGGCGGGCATTGGCGTTCATCCTCGCCGGGCCGGGGCCCGTGAGC
>NZ_JAICZA010000135.1 GCF_025933915.1 Mycobacterium sp. | reverse complement strand
TTGAGATCGCGCCGCAGTAGCCAGGGGTGCTCGCGCGCGAGCCAGTCCCTGCGCACCGCGAAACCCAGATTCAGCCAGCGCTGGTACGCCGACCGCAGCATGTGCTCGCGAAGCGTCGTCCGCCCGGTCTCGGCGTAGAGGGCGGCGGCCTCCTCGTGGGCGTACGCACTGATTGTCGGAAGCTGGTTTTCCTCGGCGAGCTCAATGGCTTGGTGGAGATAACGCTCTGCCTTGGCGTGGTGCCCGCGCGCTCGCGCCCACGCTCCCTGGATCAGGGCATACGGTGCCGCGTAGTTTTCCGGGGCACCCGCCGCCCACTTGCGATGCGACGCCAGCGTCTGGCGCACGAAGCGAGTCGTCGATGGGTCCCGCGGAGCGCAGTGGATCATGCTGAGGGCACCGACCAGATAGACGAGCTGCGATGCCGTGGTGCCGGCCAGACCGCCGAGATGCTCGATCGCGTCAGGCGTGGCGGCGGCCGCGCCGGCATGGTCGCCGCACCAGAAGTGCAGACCCTGCTTCATCGCCGCGGCTACGCCCAGGGCCACCTCGTCGCCCTCACGGCGGGCCGCCGGCAGCACCTCTCGCTCGTCGTAACCGCTCTCGCCGGCGAGCAGGAACGGATCGGCGCTGCGGCCCATCAAATTCAGGCATAGCTGCTGCATGGCCTGGCAAAGGGCGCTGGGCACGGGCTGGGAACGGATGTGGGGGACCAGCGAGCAGGCGAGGGCGTCGATCTCCGCCAGGGGACGGCCGGCCCAGAATGACTGGGCGAGCAGGACCGCGACCAGGTATCCGGCGTATTCCTGGTCGCCTTGGTCCAGCGCCTCCTCGGCGCTGTCGCGAAGCTCGCCCAACCCGTCGCGGAGGGGATGCCGCCAGTGGTGGATGTAGTCCAGGTGCATGAACACCGTTTGCGGCCGGGTCTCCCGGAACTCCGGGCGCTCGGCAAGCTGCATGGCGATCTCGCCGAAGCGCTGGCCGCCCGCGTGGTCACCGAGCACGACGAGGACAATCCCGTAACCGGCGGTGACCAGCGGCGAGGACGGCGTGTGCCCGTGCGCCAGCGTCAGATCGAGTTGCTTGCGTACCAGCAAGGGCAAGAGGTTGGGCCGGACGAGGACGGCCATGCTGCACAGTTCGACAAGAATCCGGTGCAGTGCGATGACCTTCTGGTCATCGCACTGCGGCAATGCCAGCAGCCGCTCGGTGCTCCAGCGGCGCATCGTCAGCCTCATCCGGACGATCGCGTTGGCCATGCGTGGCTTGCCCGCGTCGGTCGCCACCCTTTCGCCGAGCTCGTCGAGCGCTTGAAGCCCGATCTCCAGGGCCTCCTGGAGACGGTTCTCCGCAACCCGCCCCTTGAGCCGCAGGTAAGCGAGTCGTGCCCGGTCCGGGGGCTCACGCAGGAACTCCTCGGCCTCGTCGAGCAGCGCATTGAGCGCCGGCACGTCGCCGACCAGCAATGCGGCGTCAGCGGCGTCGAGCTGGAGCTCCCGGGTCAGCGAAAAGCTTGAGGCCCAACGTTGCTCGCCGAGCAGCTCCAATGCGCTTCGGCAGTACCCGAGGGCCAACGGGAACGAGGCCTGCGCTCGAGCCTTTCGCGCCGCCCGCCGCACCACCTCGACGAAGGTGGTGCGCTCGACGTCGTCGGTGAGCCCCATGCCGCCGATGCCGACGTGGCGGGCGGCTTCGAACAGGCGATCGTCGCCAAGCCCGACGAGCCGCCGGCCCAGGCGCAGGTGAACGGCGCGCATGTCGTCAGCGGACAACCCCGCGCGCGCCGCCTCGGCCACGCGGTCGTGGCTGAACCGGTAGCGGGCGTCGCGGCTGATCGCGTTGGTGATCCGCTGGCCGCCGCCGTCGAGGGCCTCGAGCAAGCGAAGTTCGAGGCACGCCCAGAGCGCGTGCGCCACGACATCGGGCGACCGCGCGGCCGCTGCCGTGGCGTCGTCGAGGTCGAACTCGCCGCCGATGCACGACAGCGAACTCAACACCTCCCGGTCACTGCCGCGAAGTTGGTCGAGGTAGCGGCCGAGGAACTCGGCGGCCGTGGCGGAGACCTCGATGGCCGTGAGCACGCGCAGATCCCAACTCGGGTGGCCCCCGGGGCCGACCGGGGTGAGCGCGCCTTCGCGTTGCGCGCGGTACAGCAGCTGACGGACTTGCAGCGGGTTGCCGCCGGTCCGATGGTGGAACTCGGCGGCCACGTCGCCCAGCTCCACGCTCTGGCCGCACACCTCGGCGAGCAGCTCCTCGACATCTTCGGGGGCCAGCGGTTGGAGCTCGATGGTGTTGAGGCTCTCCGATTTGATGCCCGCCGCGCCCGGGTCGAACTCACCCGCGCGGTGCGCACCGAGGACCAAGACGTTGCGGAGCGACACCGTCAACAGTTCGGCCAACAGCAGCAGCGTGTCTCGATCGGCCCACTGCAGGTCGTCGATCGCCAACACCGCCGGACGGTAGGCCGCCGTGGTCGACACCAGCCGGACGGCGGCGCGATGCAGGCGACGGCGAGCATCTGCGGCATCGAGGTCGGTGTCATCCGGGGATTCGCCCAGCACGGGCTCGAGTTCGGGCACCAGGTCGGTGAGGACGCCCGCAAACCCCGTCATTTCGCTGACGAGATCGGCACGCCAACGATCACGTTCGGCCGGGCCGGTGGCCTCCATGGTGCGGACAACCGAGCCAAGCGCGTCGGCCAGCGCCGAGTACGGAGCCGGCGCGCCGTCCCTACATCTCCCGTAGGCGAAAACGCAGTTGCGGCGGGAGATCTCGGAGCCGAACGCCTGTATGAGCGTCGACTTGCCCACCCCTGGCGACCCGCTGAGCAGGACGCATCCCCCGCTCACCCGTTCTGCCGTTGCCACCGCGGTCCGGAGTTCGGTGAGCTCCCGTCGTCGGTCCGCCATCCGGCCGTCGAGGTCTAGTACCGGAGTCGTCACGGCGCAGGCCACTCCGCGCTGGGCGCTGTCCGCCGGATAGCGCTGCAAGGGAATCGCGGACCGGAGCGCATGTGCATGGCAGTTCCCTCCAAGGGAAATGTCCACCCACCGGAGTGACGGTCCCCCGCTGCGGGACTGTGCAGATCCGTTCGGCGGGTGGTGCAGAGCAGCATAGCCCAATACCCGGCGCAGTCCGAGGTTTACAAGCCTGACGGCAGCCTCGCCGTGACGCCGATGGTTCAGGTGTAGGTCGGCTTGAACGCGTCGGCCGGTTGGGCCAGTGCCAGCGCCGAACTGGTGCCGATCGGGCCGTGCCGGTCGAACAGGGTGGCCGCGCCGGTGGCGACCCCGGCCGCGCCGTGGTGGCTCTGGGCGGCCAGCCCGAGGAATTCGCCGTCGGGCAATCGGCTCGCGGTGACGGTGTAGTCGGCGTTGATGTAGCGCAATCCGCCGGTGCCCCAATGGGTGAGCGAACTGGTGATGTCGCCGACGAACGCCAGGCGGGTGAACGGGGTGAGCGGGTAACCCTGGACCATCGGCCGAAAGAGCCTGGCCCACGCGAACTTCTGGGAGTGCGACTGCTCCCACTCGCCGGCCGCGATACCGGGACTGCCGTGCGACGTCGCCCCATACCCCCAGATCAGAAACGGCATCTCGGCCGGGAATCCGTCGGAGGACGTCGGCAGCGGCGGCATCTCAACCCGGGTGGACCACACCTGGCCGTCCGGATGATCGCCGCGACGCAGGAACAGCGCGCTGGCCCGCGCGACAACCGTGCCCCGCTGAACCAGCTCGCCGTCGACCAGCTTGATGCGCCGGCCCTCCCGCTGGATCGACGTCCGAATCCGCACCGGTTCCATCAGGGCCGGGCGCAACAGGTCGACGGTGAGCCGGGCGGGCTGCAGGTCGGGGTCGACGCCGGATTGCTCTATGCCCCAACCCAACAGGCCGCCGACGTTCTGGCCGCCCATGGTCGCGCCCCATGGCCCCTGGGTCATCGCGCCCGGAACATAGGAGTCGCCGTCTACAGTGAAAAACGCCTCGGGCATGATGGCGGAATCCTCGATCGTCACCGCTATCACGATAGGACACCGGAGAGTGAGGGCCGGGCATGCCTCCAGTGATCGAAATCGCGCGCGACCGCAATCCGTTCGCGATGACCGGCGTGTCCCGCGGCCGCGACGGCGTTCCGCGATACGACGGGCTGCCCGCCACCCTGCTGGACATGCTCGCCGAACACGTCGACGCCCGTCCGGACAGTGAGGCCGTGGTCGAGCTGGGTGGCGATCGGCTGACGTACCGGCGGCTCTGGGACCGCGCGGCGCGCGTCGCCGGCGGGCTGCGCGCGGCCGGCGTGACACAAGGCGACCGCGTCGCGCTGCGCTACCCGGCGGGGATCGACTGGGTGCTGGCGTTCTGGGGCACCGTGATGGCCGGCGGCATTGCGGTGGCGGTCAATACGCGATCCGCGCAACCGGAGGTCGAGTTCGTCCTGTCCGACTCCGGTGCGCGGGTTGATCTGGCGCCGGATTCCGCGCTGCCCGACGGGCAGCCGTACGTCACCGAGCGGCTCGGCCGCACCGACACGGCCGCCCTGTTCTACACCTCGGGCACCACCGGCCACCCCAAGGGGGTGCCCACCACGCACGAGGCGTTTCTGACCAACACCGAGAACGCCGTCCGGTGTCTGCAACAGCCGCGGGACCTGGGTGAGGGGATGCGAACGCTCATCTCGGTTCCGCTGTTCCACGTGACGGGTTGCAATTCACAGCTTTTGGCCGCCGCCCGGCTCGGGGGAGCGTCGGTGATCATGCCCGCGCTGAACCTTGACGCGTTGATCGCCGCGTTGAGCGCCGAGCGGGTGTCGGTCATGGTGACCGTTCCGGCTATCTACTCACTACTGTTGCGGCACAGCGGCTTTGCCGTACTTGACGTTTCCGGGGTTCGATGGGTGGGCTACGGCGGAGCGCCGATCGCCCCGTCGCTGGTGCGGTCGGTGAAGAACGCATTCGGCCACGCGACGGTGTTCAACGGCTACGGCATGACGGAGACGGCGTCGCTGATGACGGTGCTGCCCGACCGCGACGCCATCGAGCACGCCGACTCGGTCGGATACGCGGTCCCGTCGGTGGACCTCGGGGTGATCCCGTTCGGGGACGAGCCCGGCGTGGGTGAGCTGGTTGCCCGGGGCGCCAACGTCACGGCCGGCTACTGGAACCGGCCGGCGGCCACCGCAACCACCTTCGCCGACGGTTGGCTGCACACCGGCGACGTGGTGCGGGTCGACGACGCGGGCCGGGTGCACATCATCGACCGGCTCAAGGACATCATCAACCGCGGGGGCGAGAACGTCTCCAGCGTCGAGGTCGAGGCCGTGCTGCTGGCGGCGCCCCATGTCGCGGACGCCTGCGTGCTCGGGGTTGCCGACGACGTCATGGGGGAGAAGGTGGGGGCGGTGTTGTTCGGCGGCGCCGACGAGATCGACGTGCGGGCCGTGCTCGACCATTGCCGCAGCCAGCTGGCCGACTTCAAAGTGCCGCAGTACGTCACGGTGGTCGAAAGCGCGCTGCCGCGCAATGCCGGCGGCAAGCTGCTCAAGGCCAGGCTGCGCGAACAAGTGCGGTGGGGGGAGCCGCTGCGATGAGCGCCAGCCTGTTGGTCGCCAACCGCGGCGAGATCGCACTTCGGATCATCCGCACCGCAATCGAACTGGGCATGCGAACGATCGCGGTCTACGCCGACGACGATGCGCAGAGCCCGCACGTGCACGCGGCCGACGAAGCGATCGGGCTGCCCGGCAGCGGCCCGCAGGCCTACCTGGATCAGCCCGCCCTGCTGGCGGTGGCGAAGATATCCGGTGCGGATCTGGTCCACCCGGGTTACGGATTCCTCAGCGAGAACGCCGAATTCGCCAACGCCTGCGCGGCCGGCGGGCACACCTTCGTGGGCCCCGACGCCGCGGTGCTGGAATTGCTCGGCAACAAGACCTCGGCGCGCGGCGCCGCGATGGCGGCCGGGGTGCCGGTCCTGCCCGCGACGCGGGGGCCGAGCACCGTCGAGGACATCAAGGCATTCTTCGCCGCGCAGGAGGGCGGCATCATGCTCAAGGCCCTCGCCGGCGGCGGCGGGCGGGGAATGCGCAAGGTGCACGGCGCCGATCTGATCGACGAGGCCTACCAACGCTGTGCCGCCGAAGCGCGGCTGGGTTTCGGCGATCCGGCGCTGTTCGCCGAGGCGCTGCTCACCGGCGCCCGCCACATCGAGGTGCAGGTCGTCGCCGCGCCAGCCGGACACCACACGCATGCGCTGGCGGTCGGTGATCGCGACTGCAGCATCCAGCGCCGCTACCAGAAGCTGGTCGAAATTGCCCCCGCCCAAGGGCTTTCGGATGATCTACGTCGCGCGCTGCACCAGGCGGCGGCACGGTTGTGTGCGCGCGTGGGCCTGTGCGGGCTGGCCACCGTGGAATTCCTGGTCACCGGCGAGGATTTCGTCTTCCTCGAAGTCAACCCGCGAATCCAGGTGGAGCACACCGTCACCGAGGAAACCACCGGGCTCGACCTGGTGGCCGTCCAGCTGGCGATCGCCGGCGGCGCGTCCTTCTACCAGCTGGGACTGGCGCCGGGAATCGCTTCCGACGGCACCGAAGACATCGGTGAGCCGGCCGCTGCGCGCGGTACCGCAATTCAGCTCAGGGTCAACATGGAGACGTTCGGGCCCGACCTTTCCGTGCTGCCGTCGGCGGGCGCACTCACGGTGTTCTCCCCTCCGAGCGGGCCGGGAGTGCGCGTCGACACGTATGGCCGGCCGGGACTGGTCGTGAGCCCACAGTACGACTCGCTGCTGGCCAAGGTCATCGTCCACGTGCACGGGACCTCGTGGCAGGCGGCGGTGCGCAAAGCGGGCACCGCCCTGTCGGAGTTCAGCATCGAGGGCATTCACACCAACATCGGCTTCCTCCGCGTACTGCTGAGCGACGACCGCATCGAATCCGGTTGGGTGGACACCGGTTTCCTCGACGACAACCTTCCCGAGCTCGCGGCCGCGGCGTCGTCGCACCAGCGCGATCCCCAGGTGGCGGCGGTCGAGCTCTATCCCGGCGAGGACGCGCTGCGCGCGCAGTTGGCGGGCACCGTGGTCGAGGTGGCACCCGAAGGGGTCGAGTACGCCGCGGGAAGCCAGCTGGTCGTCCTGGAAGCGATGAAGATGCAGCACGTGCTCGTCGCACCGGACGCGCTGCGGACCGTCCGGGTTCTGGTAACGCCCGGGCAGGTCGTCGGGACCGGGGACCCGCTGCTGGTCTACATCCGCACCGGGGCCGGATCGGATGGCGAATCATCAATGGCTGCAATGGATCTAGACAGGTCGCGCGCCGACCTCGATGAGGTGACGCAGCGCCACGCGCTCACGCTGGACGAGGGCCGTCAGGCCGCCGTCACCAAGCGGCACGAACAAGGCCGCCGCACCGCCCGGGAGAACATCGCCGATCTGGTCGATCCCGGCAGCTTCGTCGAATACGGCGCGTTGGCCATCGCGGCGCAGCGCAGCCGGCGCTCGGAAGAGGACTTGATCGCCAACACCCCGGCCGACGGCCTGGTCGCCGGCCTGGCCACCATCGGCGCGGACCGATTCGGCCGAGCCGCGGCCGAGGCCGTCGTGGTCTCCTACGACTACACCGTGCTGGCCGGCACGCAGGGCATGCGCAACCACGCCAAGACGGACCGTGCCTTCGATCTGGCCGCGCGAAAGCGGCTGCCCGTGGTGCTGTTCGCCGAGGGGGGAGGCGGGCGGCCGGGCGACACCGACGTCGGTGGCGTCGCCGGGCTGGATGTGCCGACCTTCCGGATGCTGGCCGGGCTGCGGGGGGAGGTGCCGCTGGTGTCGATCGTCTCCGGGCGATGCTTTGCCGGCAACGCCGCGCTGGCCGGGGTCTGCGACGTGATCATCGCGACGCCGGACGCCAACATCGGGATGGGCGGGCCGGCGATGATCGAGGGCGGCGGGCTGGGCGTGTACCCGCCGGAGGCTATTGGGCCGATCGGTGTGCAGCGCCGCAACGGCGTGGTCAGCCTGGTCGCCCGGGACGAGGCGCAGGCGGTGTCGCTGGCCAGGCAATACCTGTCGTACTTTCAGGGCAGCCTGGGCCAGTGGGAGGCGCCCGATCCCCGGCTGGCCCGGCATGTGGTGCCGCAGAACAGATTACGCGCCTACGACGTACACCGGGCGATCGACGCGATCGTCGACGTCGGATCCGTTCTCGAGCTGCGGGGAGACTACGGTGTGGGCATCGTCACCGCGCTGGTGCGCGTCGAAGGAGTGCCGTACGGGCTGATCGCGAACAGCACTCACCACCTCGGTGGCGCGATCGATGCCGAGGCGGCCGACAAGACCGGCGACTTCCTCGCCCTGTGCGAATCGTTTGGGCTGCCGGTGATCTCGCTCTGCGACACCCCGGGCTTCATGGTCGGTCCCGACGCGGAGACCCAGGCGGCGGTTCGCCGCTTCGGCCGGATGTTCGTGCTCGGTGCGCGGTTGACGGTGCCGCTGGGAATGATCATCTTGCGCAAGGGATATGGGCTCGGCGCGATGGCGATGGCCGGCGGTTCCTTCCGCGCGCCCCAATTCACCGTCGCCTGGCCGACCGGCGAGATCGGCGGTATGGGTTTGGAAGGCGCCGTGCGCCTCGGCTACAGCAAGGAGCTGGCCGCAGTCGACAACCCTGCCGAACGGCAGACCCTCTTCGATCGGCTCGTGGCCGCCGCTTACGAGCACGGCAAGGCGCTGCGGGCGGCCACCACGTTCGAACTGGACGACGTGATAGACCCGTCAACCTCCCGGGCCTGGATCACCAGGCTCTCGGGAGGCTGAAGGATCGTGCGATTATCCGTGGCCGGAGCCGCAGCCGACGCCGGGCAGGCAGCCGGTGCCGCCCGGTATGCCGCCGGGGCCGGCGTTCTGCCCGCCGGAGCCGCAGCCCACACCCGGGATGCAGCCCTGGCCGCCCGGACCACCGCCGGGACCGTTGAACTGGCCTCCCGAGCCGCAGTTTCCGTTGGCGTCGCAGCCGCCGCCGCCCGGGTCTTCCTTGAACGTGACGTGCGTCGGTGCGGGGGAGCTGACGGCCGGTCCGGCGAAAGAGACGTCAGCGGTGGCCGCGGGTGCGGCGGCGATGGCCGCAGCGACAGCCCCGGCGACGACCAGCGGTTTCATGAGTGTCAATTTCGATAACATGCGCCTGGCATACCACCTCGACACGTGCCCAAAACCTCGCGAATAAGATTCCGTGGCAAACGACGGAAGGCCAACGACATGACCTCACAAGATCTGAGCGGCCGTACCGCGATCATCACCGGCGCGTCACGCGGAATTGGCCTGTCGATCGCTCAGGAGTTGGCAGCCGCGGGCGCGAACGTGGTGCTCACCGCCCGCAAGCAGGAGGCCGCCGACGAGGCCGCCGCGCAGGTGGGAAAACAGGCGCTCGGAGTCGGTGCGCATGCGGTCGACGAGGACGCGGCCCGGCATTGCGTGGACGTGACGCTGGAGCGCTTCGGCGGCGTCGACATCCTGGTCAACAACGCCGGGACCAACCCCGCATACGGTCCGCTGATCGACCAGGATCACGCCCGTTTCACCAAGATCTTCGATGTCAACCTGTGGGCTCCGCTGCTGTGGACCTCACTCGTCGTCAAGTCATGGATGGGCGAGCACGGTGGGGCGATCGTCAACACGGCCTCCATCGGAGGTATGCATCAATCGCCGGCGATGGGCATGTACAACGCCACCAAGGCCGCGCTGATCCACGTCACCAAGCAACTGGCGCTGGAACTTTCGCCGGGTATCAGGGTCAACGCGATCTGTCCCGGCGTGGTGCGCACCAGGCTGGCCGAGGCGCTGTGGAAGGACCACGAGGATCCGCTGGCGTCGTCGATCGCGCTCGGACGCATCGGTGAACCGATCGACGTGGCGGCGGCGGTCGCCTTCCTGGTTTCCGACGCGGCGGGCTGGATCACCGGCGAAACCATGGTCATCGACGGAGGTCTGCTGCTCGGCGCCGCACAGGGATTCCGGTCCGCACCGGGCGCCGGGCAATGAACGCCGTCAATACGGTCGACCTGGACGGGCGGATACAGGCACTGCTAGACGAGCACGATCCCGCGACCAGCGATCCACGGGAATTCCTTGGCGCACAATACGATGCGGGCCTGGCCTGGGTGCACCTGCCGCAGGGTTTCGGCGGGCTGGATCTGCCGCGCACCGCCCAGGAACGGGTCGATGCCCGGCTGGCCACCGCCGGTGCGCCGGTGGGCGGCACTCCCAAGAACTATATCGGGATGGGCATGGCCGCGCCCACCATCGCGGCCTTCGGCACCGACGAGCAGAAGCGGAAATTCCTGCGGCCCTTGTTCACCGGCGAGCAGATCTACTGTCAGTTGTTCAGCGAGCCGGGAGCCGGCTCGGACCTCGCCGGGGTGTCCACCCGTGCGGTCCGCGACGGCGATCAGTGGATTGTCAACGGGCAGAAGGTGTGGACGTCGCAGGCGCAGCACGCGCAGATGGCCATCCTGGTCGCCCGCACCGATCCCACCGTGCCCAAACACGCCGGCCTGACCTACTTTCTCTGCGACATGACGCAGCCCGGTGTCGAGATCCGCCCGTTGCGCCAGATCACCGGAGAGGCCGAATTCAACGAGGTGTTCCTCACCGACGTCCGGGTGCCCGATGCGAATCGGCTTGGCCCGGAGGGTGGCGGTTGGCGAGTCGCGACCACCACCCTGAACAACGAACGGGTCGCGATCGGCTCCCGCGCCGGCGCTCCGCGGGAGGGCGGCCATATCGGCAAGGTCACCGAAGCCTGGCGCGACGAGCCGGCGCTGCGCAACCCCGCCATGCACGATCAGCTGATGCGGCTGTGGGTGGAGGCCGAGGTCCTTCGGCTCGCCGGCGAACGGCTGCGACAACAGGCCGCGACCGGTCAGCCGGGCCCAGAGGGTGCCGGCATGAAGGTGGCGTTTGCCAAGCTGGCGCAAGCGATTTCGGGCTTCGAGATCGAGCTGCACGCCGACTCCGGGCTGTATTACGACGACTGGACCATGCGCAGGCCCGAAACGGTCGACCTGATCGGTCGCGAGCCCGGATACCGCTATCTGCGGGCACGCGGCAACTCGATCGAGGGCGGCACCTCAGAAATCCTGCGCAACACCATCTCCGAGCGGATCCTCGGTCTGCCGGGTGAACATCGTGTCGACAAGGACGCCGCGTGGAAGGACCTGCCCCGATGAGCCCCCAGCGCGTGCAGACCGGGGACCTGCTGTACTCCGACACCGAAGACGCGTTGCGGGCCGGTGTCCGTCAGCTGTTCGCCGAGCGTTGCCCGCCCGAATCGGTGGCCCGCGCCTACGACGCGGAGCCCCAAGACTTCTCGGGGGTGTGGCGGACGCTGGCCACCGAACTGGGTGTGGCGGGCCTGCTCGTTCCCGAGTCGCTCGGCGGCGCCGGCGCCGGCGCCCGCGAGGCGGCGGTGGTCATGGAGGAGATCGGCCGCGCGGTCGCGCCGGTGCCATTCCTGTCCAGCGCGGTCCTCGCCACCGTCGCGCTCGTGCGCGCCGGTGACACCCAGACCGTGTCGGCGCTGGCCCAAGGCGAGCTGACGGCGGCGTTGGTGGTGCCGCTGACGACCGCGCCGGGCGACCCGGTCACGGGTGTGAGCGTCGGCGCCGACGGACTCTGCGGATCGGTCATCGGCGTGGCCGGCGTCGGCGCGGCCGACGTGCTGGTGGTGCCGGCCGCCGGCCCGGACGGGCTCGAGCTGCACACCGTCGACGTCGCCGCGGCGGGCGTGCAGGTGTCGCCGCTGCTCGCGCTGGATATGACCAGACCCCTTGCCGGCGTGTCGTTTTCGGGCACGCCGTCGTCGCGCATCGGGGCGGGCGACCGGCCGGTCGCCGACGCCATCCGCACCGCGGCGGCCCTGCTGGCGTCCGAGCAACTCGGAGTCGCCCAATGGTGTTTCGACACCACGCTGGACTACGCCGGGCAGCGCAGGCAGTTCGGCCGCACGATCGGCTCGTACCAGGCGATCAAGCACCGGTTGGCGGACCTGTGGTTCGAGGTCGGCGCGGCGACGGCCGCGGCGCGCTATGCGGCGGACACGTGCGCCCGGGCGGGCGACGACACGGCCGCGGCGGCCGCCATCGCGCAGGCCTACTGCGGCGATATCGCCGTGCATGCCGCCGAGGAATGCATCCAGCTGCACGGCGGCATCGGTATGACCTGGGAGTATCCGGCGCACCTGTACCTCAAGCGGGCCAAGAGCGACCAGCTTGCCTTCGGCACCGGGTACCGTCACCGCGCCCGGCTGGCCGAGCTGATGGACCTGCCGCCCTCCTGATGGTGCGCGGACTGCTGACGGACCCTTAGCGCGGCAACGCCGCGGCGAACACTTCCGTCATGGCGTCCCAATGCCGCTCGGCCGCGGCGGGGTCATAGGGCGCGTTGTCCGGGACGGCGAATCCGTGGCCCGCCGAATACCACTCGATGGTGTGCTCGACGCCGGCCGCCGTCAGCGCCTTGTCGAGTTGCTCGGCGTGATCGGCGGTGAACGACGCGTCGTTCTGGGCGCCGCCCACGTACACCGTGGCGCCGATCCGGTCGGCCAGCAGGTGCGGGCTGTCGTCGGTGTCGGTCACCAGGCCGCCGCCGTGAAAGGACGCCGCCGCGGCCACCCGGTCGGGCACCCGGCCGGCCACGATCAGCGACGTCCGCCCGCCCATGCAGTAGCCGCACACCCCGAATCGCTCGCCGGACACCTCGGGGCGAGCGGCCAGGTAATCGAAGAAGGCGGTGGCGTCGGCGGTCATCCGGTCCGGGGTGACGCTGCCGATCATCGAGAACAGGCGGCCGCGTTCCTTCTGATCGCCGAAGACGGTCGCCATGTCGAACGGCGCCCAGTCGGCGGTGCGGTAGTAGACGTCGGGGAGCAGCACGGCAT
>NZ_JAICZA010000286.1 GCF_025933915.1 Mycobacterium sp. | reverse complement strand
TACCTGGACGCGGCACGCCACACCATCGACCAGGAATTCGGGTCACTGGATGCGTATCTGCGCGATGCCGGTGTCACCGAAGCTGAGGTGGACCGGCTCCGCGCAGAGCTCCTGGCCTGAGTCGCCGGCCGGGCTCAGCCCAGCTTGAAGTCGGCCTGCTTGGCCGCGGACAGATCGGTGATCTGGCCCCACTTGGCGGCGATGTCTTCGACCGACGGCACGCTGTCGAAGGTGATGCCGGCGTTCTGGAACAGCGCGGTGCGCTGCACCTTGCCGCCGCCGACGATGAACACCGAGTCGGTGTCGGTCAACTCCTCGGTCATCAGGTAGGCCACCACCGGGGCGACGTACTCCGGGGTGAGCTTCTCGAAGACCTCCGGCGGCAGGATGTCCTGCGTCATCCGGGTGGCGGCGATGGGCGCGACCGCGTTGGTCTTGATGTTGTACTTGGCCCCCTCCTGGGCCAGCGTGTTGATCAGGCCGACCAGGCCGAGTTTGGCGGCGCCGTAGTTGGCCTGCCCGAAGTTGCCGAACAGCCCGCTGGTGGAGGTGGCGACGACGACACGGCCGAAGCTCTGCTCACGGAAGTGCGGCCATGCGGCGCGGATAACGTTGTATCCACCGTAGAGGTGCACCTTGAGCACGGCGTCCCAGTTCTCGAAGGACATCTTGTGGAACGTGCCGTCGCGCAGAATGCCCGCGTTGCTCACCACACCGTCGACCTTGCCGAATTCGTCGAGCGCGGTCTTGACCATGTTCTCGGCGCCCTCGGGTTCGGCGACGCTGTCGTAGTTGGCGACCGCCCGGCCGCCCGCGTCCTTGATCTGCTTGACCACCTCGTCAGCCATGTTGTGGCCGGCGCCGGTGCCGTCGCGGGCACCGCCGAGGTCGTTGACGACGACGCTGGCACCCTCCCTGGCGAGGGTCAGGGCGTACTCACGGCCCAGCCCCCCACCGGCTCCGGTGACGATGACGACGCGATCCTGCACTCCGGGCATAAGGTTCCTCTCTGCTATGAAAATCTCTGTCTAGCAACTGGTTCGGCGAAACCGGGTCAGAACATCCGGCGGGCCATCTTGAAGGCCCGCTCGGTGTATGGAGGGTAGATGAAGCTCGACAGGTCGGGTCGAGTGGGTTTGGTCAAGACCGCCTTGCGGTGGCTGAACTCTTCGAAACCCCACCTGCCGTGGTAGGCACCCATGCCCGACGCGCCGACCCCACCGAAGGGCAGCTTGGCCGTCGACACCTGGAAGGCGACGTGGTTGACGAGCATGCCGCCCGCCGGCACCTCCTTGATCACCCGCTCGCGGGTCTCGCGGCGTTTGGTGAACAGGTACGCCGACAGCGGCTTGGGCCGTGAGTTTACGAAACGTATTGCGTCATCCAGGTTTTGGACGGTGATCACCGGCAGGACCGGACCGAAGATCTCGTTCTGCATCAGCGGCCCGTCCGGGGCGGGGTCCACCACCACGGCGGGCTGGATGCGCAGCGTCGACGCGTCGCAGGCCCCGCCGACGGTGACCTTGCCGTCCGCTCCGGAAAGGTAGCCACTGATCCGATCGAACTGCCGCTGGTTGATCACCCGCATGCCGTCCGGCTTGTCGGAGGTGAACTTCGTGATGGCGGCACCGATCTTGTTCACCAGCTCGTCGCGAATCGACGCGTCCGCCAACACGTAATCGGGTGCGACGCAAGTCTGTCCGGCGTTGAGCAGCTTCATCCAGGCGATTCGCTTGGCCGCCACGTCCACGTCGGCGTCCGCCGCGACGATGACCGGGCTCTTTCCACCGAGTTCGAGGGTGCAGGGGGTCAGGTGCGGTGCCGCACCCTCGTAGACCTTGCGGCCGATCTCGGTGCCGCCGGTGAACATCACGCGGTCCAGGCCCTGGGCGATGAGCTCCTGGCTCGTGGCACCATCGCCCTCGATCACCGCGATGGCGTCGTTGTCGAGATACTTGGGCACCAGTTCGGCCATCACGCGCGAGGACGCGGCCGCGATCTCCGACGGCTTGAGGATCACGGTGTTCCCGGCGGCGATCGCTCCGACGGCGGGCCCCAGCGTGAGGTAGAAGGGGTAGTTCCAGGCGCCGATGATCAGCACGGTGCCGTAGGGCTCGTATTCCACCCAGCCGCGGCCGGGCAGCTGCGGCAGCTCCAGCAGTCGATACTTGCGTCGCGTCCACTTGCGCACCCGTTTGGCCGCGTACTTGGCCTCACCCACGGTGGTGGCGATGTCGGCGATGTAGGACTCAAAGGGGCTGCGATCCAGGTCTTCGGCGAGCGCGGCGGCCAGCGCGGCCTCGTTCTCCTCCATCAGCTTCTGCAGTTGCACCAACTGCCTCTTGCGCCATTCGATGTCGCGGGTGCGTCCGGTGGCGAAGGTCTTACGAAGACGCGCAACCGTGGCGGGGATGTCGACCGGTGCGGTCCCGTTCGTGGAGTCCTTGGTGGGCGATGTCTTCGATGCAACCGATTCGGTGGTCATCATTGTCCTTCCCGAGCAGAGTCCCGCCGCGTGGCGGCCGCTCATCGGTGATAACCGCGATACTAACCATCCGGTTGGGAGAGCCGTAGAAAGGATCCGGCCCGAGCGGTTACTTGACGCAGGGGACGCTCGACGCCGTCATCTGGCTGAGGTTGGTCGGTGCCGGAGCGCGGTCGCCGGTCCCAGTGGCGGCGACGGCACTCACCTGCCCGGACGCCGACGAGCCGCCGGCCGCGTCGGGGTTGGCGAGATAGTCGGCCGCGGGAAACCGCGCTCCCACGGTCAGCCGAACGGTTCCGGAGGCCACGGTGTC
>NZ_JAICZA010000300.1 GCF_025933915.1 Mycobacterium sp. | reverse complement strand
GTGCAGTCCTTGTCGATGACGCCGCTGACCAACTGGCGGATCCCGGGGCCCGAGCTGAAATTCGAGGAGCGGTGGATGCCGCCGACGCACGTCGAGACGCCCGACGCGCCCGCCAAGGACATGTCCATCACGGTCGGCTGGAACACCGCCCAGACGGTCGGCATCACGCGCGAGGAGATGGATGCCTGGGCGGCCCGGTCGCATCAGCGCGCCGTGGCGGCTCAGGATGCGGGCAAGTTCGCCGACGAGATCCTGCCGCTGAAGATCTCCCAGGCGGACGGTTCGGTCATCGAGTTCGCCGTCGACGAGCACCCACGCCGCGACACCACCGTCGAGAAACTTGCCGGCCTCAAGGTGTTGCACCCCGAGATCGAGGGCTTCTCGATCACGGCGGGCAACAGCAGCGGCACGAACGACGCCGCCGCCGCGGTCGCGCTGGTCGACCGCGACTACGCAGAGGCCGAGAAGCTCAAGGTGATGGGCACGGTCAGGGCGTGGGCCGCCGCGGGCGTCCCGCCCCGGGACTGTGGCCTGGGTGCGGTCAAGGTCATCGGAAAGGTGCTGCAGCGCGCCGGTTTGTCGCCCGGCGACGTGACCCTGTGGGAGATCAACGAGGCGTTCGCCTCCGTGCCGATCGCCGCCTGCCGGGAATACGGCCTCGACGAGGAGAAGGTGAACTTCTCCGGTAGCGGCTGCAGCCTCGGCCACCCCATCGCGGCCTCCGGCGCGCGCATGGTGACCACGCTGGCCTACGAGCTGGCCCGGCGCGGCGGCGGTATCGGCGTGGCGGCGATGTGCGCCGGCGGCGGCCAGGGCGGCGCCGTCGTCATCGAGGTCTAGCGGCGGTCACCGCGCGTCAGTTACAGAACGTGTAGCCGATGAATTGGGTGCCGCGGGTGTCGCCGCTGGAGTAGTTGGCGAAGTGCACCGCCGGCTCCCCGTTGTACTGGGTGTTCATCTTCTGCACGTTCGGCGGCGGGACGTCTTTGGGGAAGGCCAGGATCATGTCGGCGAAGATCTCCAGGCCGGCACTGCAGATGGCCTCGCGCCGCGGCGGCTGCGGATTCCACGCGTGCACCACCACCGGCTCGGTCAGCTGAGATCCGGCTGCGCAATTCGGGTCGCAGAGCTTGAACACGGCCGTGCCGGTCCCGTCGGCGCCCTGCGGTCCCCAGGAGTTCCACGCCATGTCCTGCAGCGCAACCGCCACACTGGCGCACCCCAGCACGTTGAGTCTCTTAGGGCGCGGGACCGGCGGGACGGAGGGGTTGTAGCAGCCCGGGATAGCAAAGCTCTCCGGCGCCGACGGCGCTGGGGTAGTGGGCCCCGTCGCGTTGTGATCGTCCTGGGTCAGCCGCACACCCACGAAGGCCAATACCCCGACCGCCACGACCGCCACGATGCCGATCGCGATCAAGCGCCCCCGCGAGGTGTGCAGCAACCGCCTCGATAACGAGATGTTGGCGTTGCCGCTCACACCCACCAGATTACGGACGAATTTTTCGTCGGGGGTGGTGGCCGTCCGCGACTGCTTCGCAGGGTAAAGTTGGTCATCACTGCCAACTTATCGAGGATTCCGATGAATGACCATGATCTGGCCGCGCGGTTGGCCACCGAGGCCGGTCGGCTGCTGCTCGGGGTCCGGGAAGAGTTCGCCGAGGCGGAAGCGAGCGAACGAAAGGCGGCGGGGGACAAGCGATCCCACGACTTTTTGATGGCGGCGCTCACCGCGGAGCGGCCCGGCGACGCGGTGCTGTCCGAGGAGGGCGCCGACAACCCGGTGCGATTGCGCTCGGAGCGGGTCTGGATCGTCGATCCACTGGACGGGACGCGGGAATTCTCCGAGCTCGGGCGCGACGATTGGGCGGTGCACGTCGCACTGTGGGAGGCCGGTGAGCTGGTTGCCGGAGCGGTGGCGTTGCCGGCGCAGGGCATCACGTTCGCCACTCCCGACATCGCCTCGCCTCCGGCCGTGCCGGGCAAGCCGCGCATCGTGGTATCGCGCACCCGTCCACCCGCCATCGCGTTGAACGTCCGGGATGCCTTGGACGGCGTTCTGGTGGAAATGGGTTCGGCCGGCGCCAAGGTGGCTTCGATCGTCCAGGGGTTGTCCGATGTGTACGTACACGCCGGCGGCCAGTTCGAATGGGACTCCGCGGCTCCGGTGGCGGTGGCACGCGCCGCCGGGCTGCACACTTCCCGCATCGACGGGTCTGCACTGGCCTACAACCAGCCGGACCCGAAGCTGCCGGACGTCGTGGTGTGCCGTCCCGAGCTGGCGGAAGCCGTACTCGCGGTGACCCGCTGACATTCCCGTGCTGCTGAGTCAAATCCCGTTCCACAAGCCAAAATACGAGCT
>NZ_JAICZA010000125.1 GCF_025933915.1 Mycobacterium sp. | reverse complement strand
CTCATCGGTGCGGTGGACACGGTCAGGTGCGCCTGGGCGGTGCCGATGCCTTCGTGCGCGCGCATGGTGGTGGAGATCCCCAGGTGGCCGGTGAAGTACGCCAGCAGCGCCTTAGCCAGGTCGTCGCGGGTCGGGATCGGGTCGTAGCGCAGCCACGCGTAGAGCTCCGGCGGGCCGACCTCATCAGGGCTGTTGACGTCGACGACGTCCACCAGGCGCAGCTCGCGCCCGACCATCGGCATCGGGGAGTGGTGCGCGTCGGCCGGCGCGGCCACGTCGGGACGCGGCAAGTGGTGACGGATGACATCGGCGGTCGGGACATCGGCCAGCACCGTGATGCTCAGGCAGCGCCGGCCGTTCTGATGCACGGCGACGACGGCGGTGGCGGTGGACCGGCCTTCGGCGACGACGTCGAGGGCCAGCTCGATCGGCGGACCGACGGTCACGGCACGGGAGAACACCGCGTGCGCCGAGCGCACCGACTTGTCCGGGAATCGTTTGGCCACCGCGACAATCGCCTGGGCGAGCACCTGGGTGCCCTCCACCACCTGTCGTTCGTCGCCGCCGGCGATCCCGGTGTCACCGGTGAACCGGTCCTGCCCGTCGGGCCGCACGTCAAACAGATCCAGCAGGCCCTGCACCGTCCACTCGGTCTGCTCGGATTCCTCGGAAGCTTTCGTCAAATCCGCTCCACCTCTCGCACCAACAGCACTCGGCTCAGCGTGACACTTTGAGTAGGATTTGTAAAGCTTGGCTAACAAGACGGCGGCCCAGCGGATGAACCCACCAGCGGAACACACAGGGAGGCAACACCATTGGGCATCGTGACCACCACCTCAGAGACCGCGTTCACGCAATCCGCCGAGACCGTGTACGACTTCGTGACCAACCCGGCCAACTCCGACGATGACCTACCCCGGCAGCGCGCAGATCGGCGGCTTGCCGGAGCTGCCCCTCAAGGTCGGCGATACCTGGGAGGAAGCCGGACCCGACGGCAACCGGATCTTCAGCTGGCAGCTGGCCGCCGCCGTGCGCCTGACGCTTTTCGTCTTCACCTCGATCGGCCGCCTGGGCCATGATCGCGACGGGAACGGCGGGATGGAGGGCCGGATCACCGTGTCCTACCACTTCACCAGGCCGGGCCAGGACGTCACGCTGTTCTCCCGGACCATGACGATCGAGGCGTACAAGCACGCGCCCCTACCCGACCAGCTCATCGTCGCGGCCAACCCGGCGAGGATCGACACCTACCACGAGGCCGTCGCGACCGAACTCGCCCGATCGGCAGATTGACACCGGCACCCGCGGTGCATGACACTTTTTCGGTGTTTTGTAAAGCGGAAGGTTGGCCAAAGGCATGAGCGGATGATCCCCGAGCCGCTGGCCAACGGGTTCTGCTTCGGCGAGGGACCGCGCTGGTTCGAGGGCCTGCTGTGGTTCTCCGACATGCTAGGCGAAGCGGTCCACACCTCGACCATGGGTGGGGCGCTGACCACGCTGCCGCTGCCAGGGCACTCGCCGTCGGGTCTGGGTTTCCGTCCCGACGGGTCACTGCTGATCGCTTCGACGGAGGACCGGCAGGTGCTGCGCTACGACGGCGAAACCGTCGTCACCATCGCCGATCTCGCCGATGTGGCACCGGCCAGCCTCGGTGACATGGTCATCGACGACGTGGGCCGGGCCTACATCGGATGCCAGGCGCTGCGCGGTGGCGTCATCATCCGTCTCGACCCCGACGGCAGCCCCACCGTCGTGGCCGAGGACCTCGACTTCCCCAACGGAATGGCGATCACCCCGGACCGCGGGACGCTGATCGTTGCCGAATCGACGGGCCGGCGGCTGAGCGCGTTTTCCATCGGTGATGACGGCGGGCTGACCGACCGGCGGATCTTCGCCGAGGGGCTGGACGGCCCGCCCGACGGCATCGCGCTCGACGCCGAAGGTGGCGTGTGGGCGTCGATGACGCTGGCCCATCAGTTCGAGCGGATCGTGGCCGGCGGCGACGTGACCGACCGCATCGACATGGGCGACCGGGTGGCCATCGCCTGCGCCCTCGGCGGCCCGCAACGCCGCACGCTGTTCCTGTTGTCGAGCACGGAAGCCTATCCCCAGCGCCTGGTCGGCACCCGGCTTTCCCGGCTGGACGCGGTCACGGTGACCACCCCCGGCGCCGGCCTGCCCTGACACTCCGAAGAGGTTGACGATGACCGACGCCTACTACGAACTGATCGACCCGGCCGGCGACAAGGCCGACGCGCCGGGCGAGAAGTTCCGGGCGACCGACCTGGCGCGCGGCACCTGGTCGGCGGCGATCCAGCACGGCGGTCCGGTGTCGGCGCTGTTGGTCCGGGCGCTCGAGCGGTGCGAACAGCGCGACGACACGCGCCTGTCCCGGGTCGTCATCGACCTGCTGGGCGGGGTGCCGGCCGAGGGCGACCTGTGGGTGCGCTCCCAGGTGCAACGCCCCGGCAAGCAGATCGAACTGGTCAGCGCCGAGATGCTGGCCCCGGGCCCCGACGGCGCCGCCCGGCCGGTGGCGCGGGCCAGCGGCTGGCGGTTGCAGCACCAGGACACGCGGGAGCTGGCGCACGCGGCGGCTCCCCTACCCCGTCCGAGAACCGAGGCCTACGACCGCAACCTCAAGGCGAAGGACTGGGACCGCAACTACGTGCACAGCCTCCAGTGGCTGTGGCTGACCGAGCCGCTGAGCGAAGGCCCCGGCGAATCGTGGATCAACCCGACCGTCGATCTGGTCAACGGCGAATCCATGACCCAGCTGGAACGGCTGTTCGCGGTGGCCGACTGCGCCAACGGCATCGGCAGCAAGCTGGACATCACCAAGTGGACGTTCCTCAACACCGATCTGGCGGTACACGTGTTTCGTGTCCCCGACGGTGATTGGATCGGGATCAGGGCGGAGACCAGTTACGGGCCGGACGGGATCGGGACGACGATCGGCACATTGTTCGACGAGCAGGGCGCGGTCGGCGCCATCCAACAGTCGGTGCTGGTGCGCCGGCGCCCCGGTCGGGCTTAACGTGGAGGCGAAATCATGAGCCAACCGGCGCGGGCGACGACGATCGCCGACACTGACACCTCGACCCGTCAGCGCATCCTGGCGGCCACCGCCGAGGTGCTCGGCCGCAACGGCAAAACCAAGCTCAGCCTGTCCGACGTGGCCACCCAGGCGGGCGTATCCCGGCCGACGCTGTACCGCTGGTTCGCGTCCAAAGAGGAGTTGCTGTCGGCGTTTTCGGCCTACGAGCGACAGATCTTCGAAAGTGGCCTGGTGAAGGCCACGGCCGGCCTCAAGGGTGTGGAGAAGCTCGACGCCGTGCTGCGGTTCATCGTCGAATACCAGCATTCGTACTCCGGGGTGCGCATGGTCGACGTTGAACCCGAGCACACGATCGCCCAGTTCTCCTGGGTTATCCCGCAGATGCGCGAGGGCCTGCAACGGCACCTACCCGGACCCAACTCCGCGGTGAAGGCGGCGACGGTGATCCGGATCGCGATCTCGCACTACATCGTGCGCAGCGACGACGCCGAACAGTTCCTGGCGCAGCTGCGGCACGCGGTCGGCATCAAGGGCAGCGGCTAGTTCATTCCGC
This sequence comes from Mycobacterium sp., assembly GCF_025933915.1. Taxonomy (GTDB): domain Bacteria; phylum Actinomycetota; class Actinomycetes; order Mycobacteriales; family Mycobacteriaceae; genus Mycobacterium. The sequence continues at coordinate 10,400 of NZ_JAICZA010000125.1, read as the reverse complement.
GAAACTGTATTCCACGACGCGTTTCCCGAGAGGACCCGTCGTGGAATACAGTTTCGCGGCGGAATAAGTCAGTCGAACAACACCGCGGCGTTGAGATAGCCGGTCGGGTCCAGCGCGGCCTTGAGCGTCCGCATCGCGGCGATGTCGGCGGGCTCGCGTGACATGCCGAGGTAGGGCCGCTTGCGGCTGCCGACGCCGTGCTCGGAGCTGACATTGCCGCCCGATCGCGCGATGAGGTCCATCATCGGCTCGTAGAGGTGCTGCTCTTGTTCGCCCGGGCAACGCAACACGTTCAGGTGCAGGTTGCCCTCGCCGATATGCCCGAACAGCACCGGCAGCGCCCCGGGAGCGTGGGTGCTAACCAAATCGACGGCGTGGCTTTCGAATTCGCCGATCGCCGACAACGGCAGCGACACGTCGAACTTCAGCGGCGGCCCGTACACACCGAGCACCTCGGCGATTGATTCGCGCACCTGCCACAACCGTTGCTGCGCGGCAAGATCCACGCCCACCGCCGGTTCGCCGCACATGGGCACGTTCTCGAGCAGGGCGGCGAGGCGCTCGGTCTGGTCATGATCGGCGGCCAACTCCACCAGCAGCAGCCAGTCCCCGCTGACCGGGGCTCCCACGCCGCGATGCTCGCCGGTCAGCGCGGCGGCCCGGCCGTCGATCAATTCCAGGGCCGCGATGCCGTCCACGTCGCGAAAGATTCGGCCGGCGGCCACCAGCGCCCGCAGGTCGGCGAACCCGCAGATGGCCGTCACCCGGTGCGGGGGGATGGCGTGCAGCCGCAGGTCCAGCCCGGTGATGACGCCGAGCGTGCCCTCGGCGCCCACGAACAGCGCCGGAAGGTCGTAGCCGGTGTTGTCGCGGCGCACCCGGCTGTGCCGGCGCAGCAGCGAGCCGTCGGGCAACGCGACCTGCACGCCGATCACCTGCTCGCCCATGTTGCCGTACCGGACGGTGCGCAGGCCGCCCGCGTTGGTCGACGCCATGCCGCCGACGGTCGCAGTGTCGCGGGCGGACAGGTCCACGCCGAAAACCAGACCGGCCGCGGCCGCGGCCTGTTGCACTGCGGCCAGAGTGGCTCCGGCACCGACCTCGATGCGGCTCTCGACGGTGTCGACGTCCCCGATGGCGTGCAGCCGTTCGGTGGACAACAACACGTCGTCGTGTTCGGGGACGGTGCCGGCCACCAGCGAGGTCCGGCCGCCCTGCACCGTCACATGCGCGCCTGCGTCGCGGCACACCCGCAGCACCTCGGCGACCTGCTCGGCCGAGCCCGGTCGCACGAGCGCGCTCGCCCGCCCGCGGTAACGGCCGGTGTGGTCGACGCTGCGCGCCGCCAGCACGTCGGGGTCGGTGACGACGTGGTTCGGCCCGACCAGGTTCGCCAGACTGCGCAGCATGCTCGCGGTTATAGCACCGCCCTAGAACTGCTTGTGCGGCACGTCGGTGACCAGACCGCCGTCCATAATGAACTCGCTGCCGGTGGAGTAGGACGACTCGTCGCTGGCCAGGAACAGGATGAAGGTCGACACCTCCCGCGACTCGGCCGGGCGGCCGAGCGGAATGGTGACCATGTCGTCGGGCAGGTGTTTGGTCATCGGGGTGCGGATGAAGCCGGGGTGCACGGAGTTGACGCGAATGTTGTGCGGCGCCAACTCCAACGCCGCGGACTTGGCCAGGCCGCGCACCGCCCACTTGGAGGCGACGTACGGGTGCACCATCGGCGCGCCGCGCAGGCCTTCGATGGACGACACGTTGATGATCGAGCCGCCCCCGGCCGCGATCATCGGCTCGACGGCCACCCGCATACCCAGGAACGTCCCCGTCAGGTTGACGTCAATCACCTTCTGCCACTTGGCCAGATCGAAGCTCTTGAGTGGGCCGAGCGCAACGGTCCCGGCGTTGTTGACCAACACGTTGAGCTTGCCGAATTCGCCGACCGCGGTCTCGACCGCGGCGTCCCACTGGTCGGGCTGGGTGACGTCGAGGTGCACGTAGCGCACCGCATCACCGATTTCGGCGGCCACCGCCTTACCCTCGTCGTCGAGGATGTCGCCGATCACCACCTTGGCGCCCTCGGACGCCAGCAACCGCGCGTGCTCGGCACCCATTCCGCGCGCACCGCCACTGATGAGCGCAACTTTGCCGTCTACCCGTCCCACGTCTCCCACAGGGGGGCTCCTTTCGATTTAAGTGGTCACCAAAGTGCTTGGTGCGTAAAGGCCTTTTCCGGTGACCAGCGGCAGGTCAAGCGTGGTCCGGATGCCGGGCGGCGCCGCGATCACCGCCGGGATGGCGTTGACGACGCGGCCCGCGGCACCGGCGATCGCAGCGTGGTTGTGGTCGCCCTTGCGGCTGCTCGGAATGATGTCGACCGCATAGGAGGGCTCGCCGGTGATCTCGACGCGGTAGGAGCCGTCGCCCGCGGCGGGCTGGGGCAGGTCGGGCCGCAGGTCGGGCCGCAAGCGGGTGACGTGCTCGATGACGATGGCGGGATGGCCCTTGACCATGCCGCGGATCTCGAACTGCAGCACGGCCACGGTGCCCTTGGCGACGCGGCCGACCGCGATGTCGAAATCCTCGGGTGCGGGCTCGCGCTGGTAGGACTCGGTGATCTCGTCGACCTCGATGCCCAGGCCGGCGGCCAGCTGACGGATGGCGCTTCCCCAGGCGATGCCGAGGATTCCTGGCTGCAGCAGCATCGGGATTTCGTCCATGGGCTTGGCGAATCCCATGTAGTCCATGACCTCGGTCCCGCTGTACGACGCGTAGTCGTGAATCTCCATGCAGCGCACCTGTTCGATGCGCTGACAGGTCCCGGCGAGCGCGAACGGGATCAGGTCGTTGGCGAACCCCGGGTCGACGCCGCTGATGAATATACTCGAATTACCTTGCTGGGCAGCGTCTTCCACGCGGGTGATGTACTTATCGGGCATCACGCCCCACGGGAACTGCAGCAGCCCCGGCGAGGACCCGACGACGTTGATGCCGGCGGCCAAGATGCGCATGACATCGGCCATCGCCTCGGGCAGCCGGGTGTCGCCCATTGCGCAGTAGACGACGCACTCGGGCTTGGCGGCGATGATGGCGTCCAGGTCAGCGACGGCCGCGACGCCGGTGACCACACCGGTGTCCAGGCCGACGCCGCACAGCTCCCCGGCGTCCTTACCCACCTTTTCCGGGGTGGAGACGCACACCCCGGTCAGTTCGAACTGCGGGTTGGTGATCAGTTCGGCCAGGGCCAGCCCACCGACATTGCCGGTACCGACGTGCGCGACGCGGATCGCCATGAGAATCTCCGTCCGTTGAGCGCTCAAAACTTTTCTAGACACTAGTCCATTAATTTGGGTGCGCATACCTGCCGGACTGCTCGTGAGCCGTGGGGGCAGAATCAACCGCTGATGGCACCACGCGAAGACCTTCGGTTCCCGTCCGGTGACGACCTGATCAGCGCCTGGCTCTACCGCCCGCCGGGCAGCGGGCCCGCGCCACTGCTGGTGATGGCGCACGGCCTGGGCGCGGTGCGCAGCATGCGGCTGGACGCCTACGCCGAACGCTTCAGCGCGGCCGGCTATGCCTGCCTGGTGTTCGACTACCGCAACTTCGGCGACAGCGCGGGCCGGCCGCGTCAGGTCCTCGACGTCGGCATGCAGCTTGCCGACTGGGCCGCCGCCGTCGACTACGCCCGCACTATCCCAGCTGTCGACCCCGACCGGATCGGGTTGTGGGGCACCTCTTTTGGCGGCGGGCATGTGATCGCCACCGCAGCGCGGCTGCCGGGCATCGCCGCGGCCGTGGCCCAGTGCCCCTTCACTGACGGCATCGCGTCGGCGCGCGCCGTCACCAACCCGTTGATCACTGCGCGCATCAGCGCGCGGGCCGTGCGCGACGTGCTCGCAAGCCGGCTGGGCAGGCCACCGGTGATGGTCGCCACGGCGGGCCGGCCCGGCGAGGTCGCGTTGATGAACACGCCCGACGCGTATGCGGGCTACCTGCGGCTGGTGCCCGACGGGGTTGACTTACGCAACGAGGTCGCCGCACGAATCGCGTTGCAGGTCTTCACGTATCGCCCGGGACGCCTGACGCCGAAGATCTCCTGCCCGATCCTGTTCTGCGTCTGCGAGGCCGACTCGGTGGCTCCCGCGGCGGCGACGCTGCGCCACGCGGCGAAAGCGCCCCGCGGTGAGGTCAAGCTGTATCCCGAGGGTCATTTCGCGATCTACGTCGACGACGCGTTCGAGCGTGCGGTCGCCGACCAGCTCGGCTTCCTCGACAAGCACCTGAAAGGTGCGCGCTCCTAAGGTCCGAGCGGCGATGTCGTGCGGATCGCCTCGTCGCGGATCAGTCCGCGCAGCAGCGCGGTGCTGAACTCGGCGGCGATCTCCTTGGCCGAGCGTCGTCCGCTGGGCCGCAGCCAGCGGTAGCTGCCCAGCGTCATGCCGATGTAGCCCAGCGCCAGCACGTGCGAGTCGCACTGGTAGAACTCGCCGCTGGCGATCCCGCGGTCGATCAGGCCGTGCACGTGGTGGTAGACCTGCGCTTCCTTCTCGCGCACCTCGGCGACCTGCTCGCTGGTGAACCACTCGGTGATGTAGGGCTGCTCCTGGAAGTACACCGCGGCGCGCTCGGGATCGCTGGCGATTCCGGTGAGCAACCGGACGGTGTACTGGTAGAGCGCCTCGCGTGCCGTCCAGGACGGGTCGTCGTGCACGGCGGCCAACGTGCCCTCGGCGGCCTGCCGGTAGATGTCGAACAGAATCAGCGACTTGCTGGCGTAATAGTGATAGACCGTCGCCTTGTTCAGTCCGATCACGTCGGCCACATCATCCATTCGGGTGCCGTGATAGCCGCGCGCCGCGAACAGCTTGGTGGCGACGGCCAGCAGCTCTTCGCGGCGCGTTTGCCCATTGGGTGTGATGCTGTCGGCGGGCATCTGTTCTCACTCTCGTCGGTCCGGGCAGGCCAAGCCCGGTTCGGCCAAGAATAACTATCAATCAACTGGTTGGACAGTTTATGCAAAAGCGCCGGGTGTCGCGTCGACGGCCATGCGACTAGACTGCTCATCGAACGCGATTCGAGAGGTGGGACCGATGGATCCGAGCCCGGATTACGACGCAAGCGACGAGATCGAGTTCTTCATGCGGTACTTCACCTGGGGTTTGCGCGGCGTCACCGACGGCAACGGATACCCGCCGCAGGCCTACCCGCCCGTGTAAAATCCCCAGCGCACAGACTGCCCCCGGCTTACCCGGGTTGCTCGGCACTTCCCCACCCCGCCCACCCCGTTTCGTGAGCTGCGGCGTCGCCAGCTACAACGCTTTGAGTTCCTCGGCGACCTCGGTCACCGATTTCTTCGCGTCGCCGAACAGCATGCTGGTGCCCTCGCCGTAGAACAGCGGGTTGTCGATGCCCGCGAACCCGGAGTTCATCGACCGCTTCAGCACGATCACCGACCTGGCCTTGTCGACGTTGAGGATCGGCATGCCGTAAATCGGGCTGGACGCGTCGTTGCGGGCCGCCGGGTTGGTGACGTCGTTGGCGCCGATGACGATCGCGACGTCGGTGCGCGCGAACTCGTCGTTGATGTCGTCCATGTCCTTCATGGCGTCGTAGTCGACTTCGGCCTCGGCCAGCAACACGTTCATGTGTCCGGGCATGCGGCCGGCGACCGGGTGGATCGCGTACTTCACCGTCACGCCCTTGTCCTCCAGCAGCGCGGCCATGTCCTTGACGGCGTGCTGCGCCTGCGCGACGGCCAGGCCGTAGCCGGGCACCACGATCACCTGGTTGGCGTAGGCCATCTGGATCGCCGCGTCGGCCGCCGAGGTGGCCTTGACGTGCTTGTCGCCACCGCCGTCGCCGCTGGGGGCGATCCCGCCCCCGCCGAAGCCGCCGGCGACGATCGCCGGGATCGAGCGGTTCATCGCCTTGGCCATCAGGTTGGTCAGGATCGAGCCGGACGCACCGACGATCATGCCCGCCACGATCATCGCGGTGTTGTTCAGCGCCAAACCGGCGGCCGCGGCCGACAATCCGGTCATCGCGTTGAGCAGCGAGATGACCACCGGCATGTCCGCGCCGCCGATGGGCAGCACCACCATCAGGCCCAGCACGCCTGCCGCGGCGAGCAGCCCGATCATCCACCACAGCGACGCTCCGCCGGCGCCGGGATGGGCGTGCACGCCGATCACCACCGCGGCGACGACCGCGGCGGCGAGCAGCAGCAGGTTGACCGGCTGCTGGGCCCTGCCGAACCCGATCGGCGAGCCCGAGATGATCTCCTGCAGCTTGCCGAACGCGATGATCGACCCCCAGAACGAGATCGACCCGATGATCGCGGCGAACAACGACGCCACCACGATGTGCACGGTCGGCGACTCACCATGCCGGAAGGCCGAAAACCCGTTGGTCTCAATGAATTCCGACAGCGCGATCAGCGCGACCGTGCCACCGCCGACGCCGTTGAAGAACGCCACCAGCTGCGGCATCGCCGTCATCTTGGTGTAGCGCGCCGGCGGGACACCAAGGACCACCCCCACCACCAGGCCGGCGATGATCAGCACCCATTGGTCGGTGTGGCGGATCTTGATCAGCGTCGCAACCACCGCCAGCGCCATTCCCACCGCGGCGATCAGGTTGCCCCGCACCGCCGTTTTAGGGCCGGTCAGGCCCATCAAGCCGTAGATGAAGAGGCCGAAAGAAATGATGTAGAGGCCGATCACCAAGTAGTTCATTTGGCCGCCGGCTCCTCGCTGTTGGCAGTTACCGGTTTCTTCTTGCCCTTGAACATGCCCAGCATCCGGTCGGTGACGATGAACCCGCCGATGACGTTCAGGGTGCCGAACACCACCGCGACGAACAGGATGATCTGCAGCGCCAGCGAGGGGTGCTCAACCGAGCCGAACACCACCAGCGCGCCCAGCACCACGATGCCGTGAATGGCGTTGGTGCCCGACATCAGCGGTGTGTGCAGCGTGTTGGGCACCTTGGAAATGACCGCGAACCCGACGAATCCGGAAAGCACCAGGATCGCCAGATTGGCCAATAGCTCGTCGTACATGTAGGCGTCCTTACTTCCCTCGTTCGCGCGTCACGCACGATTCGGCGACGACCTCGTCGTCGAAATCGGGCGTCAGCTTTCCGTCGGTGACCAACAAGTCCAGTAGCGCGGTGATGTTCTTGCTGTAGAGCTCGCTGGCGTGCTCGGGCATGCTCGCCGGCAGGTTCAACGGCGACGCGATCGTGACGTCGTGCTTGACGACCGTCTTCCCGGGTTCGGTGAGCTCGCAGTTGCCGCCGGTCTCACCGGCCAGGTCCACCACCACGCTGCCGGGCTTCATCGCCTCCACGGCCGCGGCGGTCACCAGCCGCGGCGCCGGGCGGCCCGGAACCAGCGCGGTGGTGATGACGACGTCGAAACCGCTGATGGCCTTCTCCAACGCCCGCTGCTGCTGCGCGCGCTCCTCGTCGGTCAGCTCACGGGCATATCCGCCCTCGCCGGCCGCTGTGATTGTTTCTGAGATACCGAGGTCGAGCCACTGCGCGCCCACCGAGCGCACTTGGTCGGCGACTTCGGGCCGCACGTCGTAACCGGTGGTGCGCGCGCCGAGCCGTTTGGCCGTCGCCAGCGCCTGCAACCCGGCCACGCCGACTCCGAGCACCAGCACCGTGGCCGGCTTCACCGTTCCGGCCGCCGTCGTCAGCATGGGGAAGAACCGGGTCGATTCCGAGGCCGCCAGCAACACGGCCTTGTAGCCGGCCACGTTGCCCTGCGACGACAGCGCATCCATCGCCTGGGCCCGCGAGATCCGCGGGATGGCCTCCAGTGCGAACGCCTGCACACCCGCCTTTTTCAGCGCCTCGATCGAGTTGTCGGCGTTGCGTGGCGCCAAGAATCCGATCAGCGTCTGACCGCTGCGTAACTTGGCGACCTCGGCCTGGGTCGGCGGCGCGACCTTGACCACGACCTCGGCGGCCCACGCGTCGCCGATGGTGGCGCCGGCCTCGGTGTAGAGCGCGTCGGGCAGCAACGCCCGCTCACCCGCACCGGACTCGACCACGACCGCCACGCCGCTGCCCACCAGCGTCGCCACCGCCTTCGGCACCAGCGCGACCCGCCGCTCGTCGGCCCCGGACTCGGAGACCACTCCTACCGTCGTCTGCGCATCTGTCATGGCGCGTGCATCTACTTTCCGTACTTTTCCGTACTGTCCTTGCCCGATGGGCGTGGCGCCGGCTCGGCCGCGCGCTTCGCTACCTTAACCAGGTTTCACCATGGATGGGTGATCGCCCACAGCGGGATACCCCGGCCGCCGGCGATCGGTTCCGGGTCGATGGTTCGCCGCGGCAACGCGATGCAGTAGCGCCCGCCGCGTTGTGACGTCACAAGAGCGCGTTGTTGCGCCCGCCTGTCGGAGGGGCTACCAGAGCGGGATGTCGTGGCCGTGTTCGGACGACGGGCGCGGGCCGAAGTAGCGTCGCCGCGACTCGTCGATCGGCACGTCGTTGATGCTGGCTTCGCGGCGCGCCATCAGTCCCGACTCGGTGAACTCCCAGAGCTCGTTGCCGTAGCTGCGATACCACTGGCCGGACTGATCGTGGCATTCGTATTGGAACCGCACGGCGATGCGGTTGTCGTGAAAGTCCCAAAGAACCTTGCGCAGCGCGTAATCGAGTTCGCGCTGCCACTTGCGGGTCAAAAACGCCACGATCTCGTCGCGGCCCACGACGTGCTCGCTCCGGTTTCGCCACTGCGAATCGACCGTGTAGGCCAGGCTGACGCGCTCGGGATCGCGGGTGTTCCAGGCGTCCTCCGCCGCCTGGACCTTCTGGATCGCGGTCTCCCGCGTGAACGGCGGGAACGGGGGGCGGGATTCGGTCACACCCATATCCTGCGCGAGCAGACACAGAATCGCACTAATCCGCGCTGCAGCACGCGATTTTACGTCTGCTCGCGCCGTCCAATAGCACGTGTCCTATCGTGACGGGCATGGACTTCGCGATGTCGGCCAAGGCCAGCGACTATCACAAGCGGCTTTCCGATTTCATGACCGAGCACGTGTTCCCGGCCGAGGCCGACTACGACAAGTACCGTCACGAAGCCGGCCCGCGTGACCACACCGTTCCCCCGGTCATCGAGGAACTCAAAGCCAAGGCCAAGGAGCGCGGCCTGTGGAACCTTTTCCTGCCGGCCGAGTCGGGGTTGACCAACCTGGAATACGCCCCGCTGGCCGAGCTGACCGGCTGGAGCCTGGAGCTCGCCCCCGAGGCGGTCAACTGTGCGGCACCCGACACCGGGAACATGGAAACCCTGCACCTGTTCGCCACCGAGGAGCAGCGCAAGCAGTGGCTGGAGCCGTTGCTGGCCGGCGAGATCCGCAGCGCCTTTTCGATGACCGAACCGGCGGTCGCCAGCAGCGACGCCCGTAACATCCAGACGTCCATCGTTCGCGACGGCGGCGACTACGTGATCAGCGGGCGTAAGTGGTGGACCTCGGGCGCGGCCGACCCGCGCTGCAAGATCCTTATCGTGATGGGCCGCACCAACCCCGAAGCGGCCAGTCACCAGCAGCAGTCGATGGTGCTGGTGCCGATGGACACTCCTGGCGTGACGGTGGTGCGCTCGACGTCGGTGTTCGGCTGGCAGGACCAGCACGGGCACTGCGAGATCATCTACGACAACGTCCGGGTGCCGGCCACCAACCTGCTCGGCGAGGAAGGCGGCGGCTTCGCGATCGCTCAGGCCCGGCTCGGCCCTGGCCGGATCCACCACTGCATGCGGGCGCTCGGCGGGGCCGAACGCGCGCTGGCGCTGATGGTGCACCGCGCAAACAACCGCATCGCGTTCGGCCGTCCGCTGGCGGACCAAGGTTTGGTACAGCAAGCGATTGCCAAGTCGCGCAACGAAATCGACCAAGCCAGGCTGCTCTGCGAAAAGGCGGCGTGGACTATCGACCAGCATGGCAACAAGGCCGCCCACCTGTTGGTCTCCCAGATTAAGGCGGTGGCGCCGCAGGTGGCGTGCGATGTCATCGACCGTGCGATCCAGGTACACGGCGCCGCCGGCGTCAGCGACGACACGGTGCTGGCCCGGCTGTACGGCTGGCACCGCGCCATGCGGATCTTCGACGGGCCCGACGAGGTGCACATGCGCACCATCGCGCGCACCGAGATCGGCGGCGAGCAGTCCCCGTTCGCCGCAGCGGTGACCCCGAATGACTGAGGTGCTGCGAGAACTGTCGGGTGCGTGGAACTTTCGCGACGTCGCCGACGGCGCGCCGGCGATTCGGCCGGGGCGGCTGTTCCGCTCCGGTGAGCTGAGCCGGCTCGACGACGGAGGCCGCGCCACGCTGAGCGAATTGGGCATCACCGACGTCGCCGACCTGCGCGCG
>NZ_JAICZA010000064.1 GCF_025933915.1 Mycobacterium sp. | reverse complement strand
GCTCCGACCGCCCACCATGCACCATGAGGAGGCAAGCGTGACCGCAGTTCGGTACGACGACGTGGTGACCGCCACGGCGGCACCGGTGCCCAGCCTCGCCGCCAGGCCGCGCCGGCAGCCGTCGACCAGCTCCGGAAACCCCCTGATGGACATGGCCACCCCATTGCTCAGCGCCGCGCTGCACCAGCTCTACGCGGCGCTGTGGCGGGCGGGGGTCATCGAGGTCAGGGCCTAGTCGTCTGCCCCGGCGCACGATGGCGATGCGCTAACGTCGACGCGTGGCCCGCATCCGCACTCTCGTCGCCGCTCTGCACCGCCGTGGTCCGCACCGGGTTTTGCGGGGTGAGCTGGCCTTTGCCGGTTTGCCGGGAGTGGTGTACACCCCGGAGGAGGGGCTGAATCTGCCGGGCGTGGCGTTCGGCCATGACTGGCTCGCCGGCGCCACCCGGTATTCGAATTTGCTCGAGCATCTGGCGTCGTGGGGCATCGTGGCCGGCGCTCCCGACACCCAGCGGGGCCTGGCCCCGTCGGTGCTGAACTTCGCCTTCGATCTCGGCACCGCCCTGGACATCGTGTCCGGCGTGCGCCTCGGGCCCGGCAAGATCAGCGTGCATCCCGCCAAGCTCGGCGTGGTCGGTCACGGTTTCGGCGGCTCCGCCGCGGTGTTCGCCGCGGCCGGAATGCCCGCCAAGCCAGCGGCGGTGGCGGCGATCTTCCCCAGCGTCACCAGCCCGCCCGCCCACCAGCCGGCCGCGACGCTGAAGGTTCCGGGAGTGATCTTCACCGCGCCGGGCGATCCAACGTCGTTGAATTCCGACGCGCTGGCGCTCGCCGGGGCGTGGCAGCCGGCCACGCTGCGCGTCGTCAGCAACGCCCAACCCGGCGGGCTCCTCGAGGGCCGGCGGCTGAGCACCCTGCTGGGGCTGGCCGGCCCGCACCGGCGCACCCAGCGGTCGGTTCGCGCGCTGCTGACCGGATACCTGCTCTACACCCTCGGCGGCGACAAGAAGTATCGCGAGTTCGCCGACCCGGACGTGCACCTGCCGGGGACGGACGCCATCGATCCCGACGCCGAGGTGATTCCCCTGGAGGAAAAGATCGTCGCCCTGCTGAAGTGAAGGGCTGACGGCCGACGGTTCGCCGGGCACCGGACGGCGCACTTCGGTGGGCTGAGGATCCGGGCCCGCACGGCCGCGTGGTAAGTGTCATTGATGCGAATCGGGATCGCTCTGAACTATTCGGGCGGCTTTCACGAAGCCGTGGACCGCGTCGTCGAACTCGAGAAGTCCGGCATCGAGGTCGCGGTGGTGGCCGAGGCGTATTCGTTCGACGCCATCAGCCAGCTGGGATACCTGGCCGCCAAGACCAACACCGTCGAACTGGCTTCCGGGGTCCTTCCCCTCTACATCCGCACCCCGTCGCTGCTGGCGATGACGGCCGCGGGGCTGGATTTCGTGTCCGACGGGCGATTCCGCCTCGGCATCGGCACCTCCGGGCCGCAGGTGATCGAGGGGTTCCACGGGGTCCCGTTCGACGCCCCGCTGGGCCGTACCCGCGAGATCGTGGAGATCTGCCGCAAGGTGTGGCGCCGCGAACGCGTGCAATACGCCGGCAAGCACTACCAGCTGCCGCTGCCCGCGGACCGCGGAACGGGTTTGGGCAAGCCGCTGCAGCTGATCAACCACCCTGTGCGCGAACGCATTCCGATCAGCATCGCCGCCCTGGGTCCCAAGAATGTCGAGCTCACCGCCGAGATCGCCGAGGGCTGGCAGCCCGTCTTCTACCTCCCGGACAAGGCCGCGTCGATCTGGGGCGAGGCGTTGGCCGCCGGCGCCGCCAAGCGTGATCCCGCGCTGGGGCCGCTCGACGTCATGGTGCACGCATCGCTGGCCATCGGGGACGACGTCGACGAGCGGCTGGCCTGGGTCAAGCCGCAGCTCGGGCTCTACATCGGCGGGATGGGCGCCAAAGGCCGCAATTTCTACCACAATCTGGCGACGCGCTACGGGTACGGCGAGATCGCGGACCGGATCCAGGAGCTGTATCTGTCCGGCCGCAAGCAGGAGGCCATCGACGCCGTGCCCGACGAGCTGGTACGCGGCATGTCGCTGATCGGGCCGCCCGGCTATGTCGCCGAACGCCTGGCCGCGTTCGCCGAGGCCGGCGTGACCACGCTGTTGGTAAACCCGTTGGCCGCCGACCGCGACGAATCCCTGCGCTTCGTCGAGGAAGCACTGCAGCTGCAACCCTGAGCGGTCACCGCCCCGCCTGCGGAAGCTGGTCTGCGGCAATCTCACACGGCGTCGATCCCTCCGCCGGCAGAGGGGGCGCCGGTTCGGCCGCGGGAGCGGCAGGGGGCGTCGGCTCAGCCGGCGTCGGCGCTGAGACGTCCGCCGGCGGTGGGGTCTCGACCGGTTGGGCTTGCGGGTCGGGCACATCGGGGTCGGCCGGCCCCGCCTCGTCGACGGGCCGGGCCGGGTCGGCCTCCTCGGATTCGGCGGTTTCGGGGGCACCCTCGTCGTCAGTGACGTCACCGGTGTCCATGGTGTCGACGGGATCCCCGGCATGAAAAGGGTTCTCGTCGAACGCATTTCCCTCGCCGAACGGGTCCGTGCCGTCCGATCCGTCGCTCGCCGACCCGAGCAGGCCACCCATCGCATCGACGATCCTGCCGGCCAGGCCGAGAAGGCCGCCGCCACCGCCGAGCCCGCCACCGCCGAGCCCAGCACCGCCGAGGCCGCCACCCAGATCTCCCACACCGCCGGCGGGCACGGCCGACGCATCGCCGAGCGCGGTTCCCCAGTCCACGGCCGGCGCGGACGCCAGTGGGGCGGGCGTGGAGGCGATTGGCGCCGGTGCCGCAGCCGTCACCGTCGGCGCGGGATCGTCCACCGGCGGTACGGGAGCAGCGGACAGCGGCGGGGCAAGGTGCATCGGGACAAGGCTCGTCCCGAGATCACCGGGGAATTCGAACCGCGCCGCGGGTGCGGCGGCCGCCCTGTCGATCACCATGGCGTAGGACGTCTGCACCCCGTCCGAGGTGGACCGCATCGCGGTCAGCCAATCGTTACGAATATCGTTGTCCACGTACGGAATTAACTGCTGACGCACCACCTCCTCGGCGCTCCGCAGGCCGCCCGTCGCGACCGCGGCGGCGGCGGCCAACCATGCCGGCCGCTGCGCCCGCGTGCGGTCGTCGACGGCGATGGCGGTCGCCACCTTCGAATCGACCAGATGCCACAGGTTGTCGCGCAGTGACTCGCACCGCTGGGCCGACGCGCGCAGTTCGGCGACGACCCCGTCCGCGGTGTCGCAATGCCGCTGCAGCAGCTGCACCGCGGCGGCCCCGCCCGGACCCGTCCACGCCGCGGCCAGCTCGGCCACCTGGGTGCGCTGCATCCGCAGCGCTTCGGCCACCACCACGCCGGCCGCCCGCAGCTCCGCGCAGTCGCGGTCGAGCGCGCCCAGGTCGAGACCGTCCTCGCTCGCATACCATTCGCGGATCTGTGCGGGATGCGCTGTCAGGTCGGGATGTTGGTAGCCGAGCGTGTGGCAGGCCTGCACGTAGGTCTGGGTGTGTTCGACGGCGACGCGGCCCTCGCCGAGGCGCGCGTCCACATCCAACCGAGCGGCCACGAGCTACGCGATCCGCGCCGCGGCATACGCGTCGGCGTCGGCGTAGCGTTCGGCGCTGGACCGCAGGGCTGCGGCGATCTCGGTGGACGCGCGCGACCATTGCGACACCTGCGCCGCCAGCCGCGCCAACTCCGCGCGCAGCGCGTCCCCGCGCGCGGTGTGCGCCCGCCCGGCGCCGGCTCCGCCGAAAGCCAGCCTGGCCAGGTGATCGAGGCGCGCGCGGTCGATGAATTCGGCCGCCATGGCGAATTGGTTAGCGACGCGGTGCGTGGCCGGCACGTCGATCTGTGTGCGGGCGGCGGCGACAGGCAGTGTTCCCCCAACGAATTTCATGCCTAATCCGACGCCCGCGGGCGCATCGGGGTTCCGGCCGCGCAAGGATCAGTGCGCGGCGCTGACCGCTTCGGCGACCCTGGTGGCGATCCGCGCGGCGGTGTCCTCTTCGGGGGCCTCCACCATCACGCGGATCATCGGTTCAGTTCCCGACGGGCGCAACAGGATTCGGCCGGTGTCGCCCAGTTCGGCCTCGGCCTGCCCGACGGCCGTCCGCACCGACGGTGCGCTGGCGGCCGTGGCCTTGTCGGCGACCGTGACGTTGATCAGCACCTGCGGCAGCGTCTGCATCGCCGACGCCAGGTCGGCCAGCGAGGAGCCGGTCTGCGCCATGCGGGTCATCAGCCGCAGCCCGGTGACGATGCCGTCCCCGGTGGAGCCCAGCGCGGGCATCACGATGTGCCCGGATTGCTCGCCGCCCAGGCTGTAGTCACCGGCCCGCAGTTCCTCCACGACATAGCGATCGCCAACGCCGGTGGTGCGCACCGTGATTCCGGCCGAGCGCATGGCCAGGTGCAGTCCCAGATTGCTCATCACGGTGGCCACCAGCGTGCGGGATGCCAGTTCGTCGGCCTCGTGCATCGCCAGTGCGAGCACCACCATGATGTGGTCTCCGTCGACGAGGTTGCCGGCGGCGTCGACGGCCAGGCACCGGTCGGCGTCCCCGTCGTGCGCCAGTCCCAGATCCGCGCGGTGCGCGACGACCGCCGAGCGCAGCGAATCCAGGTGCGTGGACCCGCAATTGTCGTTGATGTTGAGCCCGTTGGGTTCGGCGTTGATCGCGATCACCCGCGCGCCGGCCGCGCGGTAGGCGCGTGGGGCCACCGAGGAGGCCGCGCCGTGGGCGCAGTCCACCACCACGGTCAACCCGTCGAGCCGCAGCGTGCTGGCCTTGCTCAGGTGGCGCAGATAGCGGTCAGCCGCGTCTCCCGCGTCGACGACCCGGCCGATCCCGGCGCCGACCGGGCGCAGCCCGGGATCGCCGACCAAGGCTTCGATCTGATCCTCGGTGCCGTCGTCGAGCTTGCGCCCGCCGGGGCCGAAGATCTTGATGCCGTTGTCGGGCATCGGGTTGTGCGAGGCGGAGATCATCACCCCGAAGTCGGCATCGTAGGCACCGGTCAGGTAGGCGACCGCGGGGGTGGGCAGCACCCCCACCCGCAGCGCGTCGACCCCTTGGCTGGTCAGCCCGGCGATCACCGCGGCCTCGAGCATTTCGCCGCTGGCCCGCGGGTCGCGGCCGATCACCGCGATCCGGCGGCCCGGCGCCGGCGCGCTCGCCAGGTGCCGCGCCGCCGCGGAACCCAGCGCCAGCGCCAGCTCGGCGGTCAACTCACGATTGGCGACCCCACGGACACCGTCGGTGCCGAATAGTCGACCCATGCAAACAAACCTCTCACAGTTGACGTGCTAGCACCTAACGTGCCCTGTTCCTTTGTGGCCGAAACGGGGCGCGGGTGGGCGCAGACACGCCGCAACCGGCCACAACTTCTCCAAGCGAGTGCGAAGTTGTGGCCAGAAAGCGACCGCCGATCAGCGCTTGCTGTACTGAGGTGCCTTACGGGCCTTCTTCAGGCCGTACTTCTTGCGCTCGGTGGCACGCGGGTCACGGGTGAGGAAGCCCGCCTTCTTCAGCGCGGGCCGGTCGTCCGGCGAGGCCACGATCAGCGCCCGCGCGATGCCCAGGCGCAGCGCGCCGGCCTGCCCCGAGGGGCCGCCGCCGTGCAGGTGGGCGTAGATGTCGAAGCTTTCCACCCGGTCGACGGTGACCAGCGGGGCCTTGATGAGCTGCTGGTGCACCTTGTTCGGGAAGTAGCCCTCCAGGCTGCGGCCGTTCAGGGTGAACTTGCCGGTGCCGGGCACCAGGCGCACCCGCACCACGGCCTCCTTGCGGCGGCCGACGGTCTGGATGGGCCGGTCGAACACGAAGGACTCGGCGGGCGCGGCGGCCGCGGCGGTCTCGGAGGCCTCAACCGGGGCTTCGGTCACCTCGGCGGTCCCTGCGACTTCCGGGGTTGCCGGGGTTTCCGGGTTCTCTGGGGTTTCTGGATTTTCCGGGTTGTCCACAGCTTCGGTCGTTTCGGTCACTGGGCCACCTGCTTGATCTCGTACGGGACGGGCTGTTGTGCGGCGTGGGGATGGGTCGGGCCGGCGTAGACGTGCAGCTTGCGCGCGATCTGCCGGGCAAGCTTGTTCTTGGGCAGCATGCCGACGATCGCGTCCTCCACGACGCGGTCGGGGTGCTTTTCCATCAGCTCGCGCATGGTGCGGCTGCTCAGGCCGCCGGGGTACCCCGAGTGGCGGTACGCCAGCTTCTTGTCCAGCTTCTGGCCGCTGAAGGCGATCTTGTCGGCGTTGATGACGATGACGAAGTCGCCGCCGTCGACATTGGGGGCGAACGTCGGCTTGTGCTTGCCGCGCAGCAGGTTGGCTGCCGCGACGGCAAGGCGGCCAAGCACCACGTCCGTGGCGTCGATGACGTGCCACGACCTCGTGGTGTCACCCGCCTTTGGCGTGTATGTAGGCACAGCGCTTACCACTCTTTCTCTGCGAGCCTCTGTTCCGAGGCTGTGGATCCCGGTGTGACCGGGTGCCGGTCAGGCGTTCGCGGCGGGGGCTGGTCTCGGCGACCGACGTTGACCCGAGGCCCTGGCGTACCGCACGCCAACGGAGCAGCTTACCGACCGCCATCCCCGCAGGTCAAAATGACTGTGTGGTCCCGACGGCTCTCCCCCGTCAGGACCACACAGTCTCACGGCGCGGCTACCTCCGCGCGGAGTCCCTCCCGCCCGCTACCGCGCCCACACGCCGGCCGCCCGGCGGTCGGCGTCGGCCACTTCGCTCGCACCGTCGCGGACCGCATTTCCGAGCTCGGCCAGCATCTCGTTGAGCGCGGTCGCCGACCGGTGCCATTTCAGTTGCTCAGCCCGGTAGGCGGCGGCCGCTTCACTGGTCCAGAGCTGCTGCAACGGCGCGATGTGCGCCCTCAGCGCGTCCAGCGCGGCATTGAAGCGGGCCGATGTCGTGTGAATTTCCTGGCGCACCGTGTATTCGATTTCACCGAAGTTGTAGGACAGCACCGAGTCCACAGGGATCCTCTCTCGTCACAGGTTTCCGCCGGCGGCGGCGATGTGGTCGGCGTGGCTTTGGCCGGCCTCCTGCAGGGTCGCCGCGTTGTGCCGAATGGTGTCGGCGATCGCGTGCAGGGCGTGGTAGAGCTGCACCGACTCCGCGTTCCAGCGATCCATCACGTCTTTGAAGCGAGTGGCCGCGAGCCCGCCCCACGCCGACGGCGGCACGCCGCTCATCCGGCCGATGAATGCCTGCAGCATCGCCCGGATTTCCTCGTTGCGGGCGTCGGTGGTTCCCGCAACCGACCGCATCAGGTCGAAGTCGGTGCTCAGTGCGTTCGGCGCAGTCATACCAATTACGACCGCTGAAGCCGTCGTTCGGTTCCACGAATGTGTCATCCGATCGCGTGGGCGGATCTAACCGCCCGCTCGCAGGCATCGCGGACGGCGTCTTCGTCACCCGGGCGGCTCTGACATCCGACGCTGATTCGCACCGGGCCGTCCAGCAGCACGGTCCAGCGCACGTGATGACCCGGGCGCACCTCG
The DNA here is from genome assembly GCF_025933915.1 of Mycobacterium sp. GTDB lineage: Bacteria > Actinomycetota > Actinomycetes > Mycobacteriales > Mycobacteriaceae > Mycobacterium. Next base: position 17,413 of record NZ_JAICZA010000064.1, on the reverse strand, counting down.
CGGTACGTCACGGACGGCCGTCCGGCGCTGGAGCCGGACGGGTTGAAGTCGACAAACACCCCCGCGGGCTCGGCGTCGATCGCGCGTTTCAACCGCTCGGCGGTGCCGCTCAGCGTCTCACCGGCCACCGGCGACTGGGTGATGTGCAAAGCCACCTCGGGATCCGCCGGCGACGTGACCTGTACCCGCGCCGAGCCCGGCCCGGTGACCACCCGTTGCACCGGCCACGCCGCCGGCACCGACAGCGCCACCCGGCCTTCCACCAAAAACGTTGTCGGCGCGGCTTCCACGTGCTTCGAGGTCACCGCGCCGGGTCGGCTCGGCGTCACCGCAACCGGCATCATGGCGGCCGGAGCCGCCACGGCGACGACGATCGCGCCGGCCCCCAGTCCGCTCAGCGTCCGCACGCGCGATCGACGGGCAGCGGCAAGTGCGGTGGCGTCTCGAGCTGATGTCACCCAGCGTCGCGGGAGGGCCGACCGCGCGAGGCGGGTGAGCCGAAGGTCGTCGATTTCCAGGATGTCGGGGACCTCCTGCCCGCTGCCGCGTAGCCGCGCGGCAATCAACGCCGCCAGGGCCGACGCGCCGGCGACGGTGCTCGGCGTGTCGATCAGGACGACTACGGGGGCCGTGCCGGCGATGACGCCCGCGACGTCGTCGGCAACGGATTGCGGCTCAGCGCCCCGGGTTATGGCGGTGACCTCGCGTGCGGTGATCGCCACCAGCCGCTCGGCGATTTCGACCACCACCGTTCGTTCCGCGCGGGATGCCCGCGCCACCAGCGACGTTCGCGGGCGCGTTAGCACCTCACCGGCCACCCTTGACGCCGCCGCCGTCACCACACGCAGGCGCGACGACGACCACCAGGACGGGTGAACGACGACCATGCCGTCGGGGAACGCGCAGGTCACCGACCGCAGCGCGGTCTCCCATAGGGCGGCGACGGTCACCGGCCGCTCCCCCACGAGCGCCACACGATCGTCGATCGAGTCCAGGGCGCACCGAAAGACGTCAGCCGTCTTGCCATCGTCGATTGTGCTTGTGCCGCAACACAACCGACGGATCGTGCCGGGGCCGACCGCGACGACCGCACGGTGTTCGTTCACGGTGGGCTCCAGGCGACCTGGACAAGGTCTTCGCTACCCGTACCGGTGCTCAGGACGCCGCGGCCCGGCGGCAGCTGCACCGGCCGAGTGGGACCGAACGGCGCGCCGCTCATTATCAGCGACGCGCAACCGAGGTCACGCAGACCCTCCAGCAGCGGATCGAACATCGCGCGCTCGGCTCCGGCGCCGCGCCGGGCGACGACGAGGTGCAATCCGAGATCTTGTGCATATGGCAGGAATTCGACGATCGGCGCCAGCGTATTGCCCGTCTGGGTGGCGACCAGGTCGTAGCCGTCGACCACGACATAGAGGTCGGGCCCAGACCACCACGAGCCGGTTCGCAACTGGGCCTGGCTCGCGTCGGGCGGCGGCATCCGCCCGCGCAGCAGGTCGAGCAGGCCGGGCAGCACCGCACCCAACGCGGCCGGCGATATGGCGTAACCGCGAAGATGTTCCGACTCGACGACGCCGAGCAGCGCGCGCCGAAAGTCGACGATCAACAGCTGGGCTTGCGCGGGGGTCTTCGTCCGGACCAGTTCCCGGCACAGGGTCCGCAGCGTCGCGGTCTTCCCGCACCCATTACCGCCGAGGATCAAAAGATGCGGATTCTGTTCGAACTCGACTGTCACCGTGTGCAATTCGCGCTCCCGCACACCGAGCAGCACCCGGCTATCAAGCTCGACACCCGCCCCGCGCATCAAGGTCTCGCGATCGATGCGCATGGGCAGTAGCGGTATCGGTGGCGCGATCGGACCACCGGCGGGCACCTCGGCGACGGGCAAGGCGATCACCATGTGCAGCCCGTCACGGGACAGACCACGGCCCGGGCTGTCGTGCGGGACGTGCTGAGCGGCCTTGCGGTCCAGTTCGGAGTCGGCGGGGTCGCCCAGCCGTAGCTCGATGCGAGTGCCGAGCTGATCCCGCAGCGACGGCCTGATGTCGGCCCAGCGCGATGCCGACAACACCACGTGTACGCCGAACGAAAGTCCTTGGGCCGCCACGGTTGTGATCGATGTCTCCAGCGTTTCGAATTCCTGACGCACGGTCGCCCAGCCGTCGATGACGAGAAAGACGTCGCCGAACGGATCGGCGGTCGCAGCGCCCGGCGTGGTGCGCCGCCGGCGATAGTCGGCCATCGAGGCGACCGCGTGCTCCCTGAAGGTGGCTTCGCGGCGTCGTACGACCGACTCGCATTCGGCGACGATCCGCCCAATGAGCCGAGGTTCGGCCCTGCCGGCGACCGCCCCCACGTGTGGCAGCGTCCGCGCCGACGCCAGCGTCCCGCCACCGAAGTCCAGGCAGTAGAACTGCACCTGGCTCGGATCATGCGTGGCCGCCAGCGCGGTGATGAGTGTGCGCAACGCCGTCGACTTGCCCGATTGCGGCCCACCGACAATCGCCACATTGCCGGCGGCGCCGGACAGATCGACCGTCAGCGGCGTCCTGCATTGCTCGAAGGGTCGGTCGACAATGCCGATGGGGACCCGCACGGCGGCCGCAGTGCGCGCGTCGCCGCCCAGCAGGGTACGCAGCTCCGGCGCCGGACCCAGTGGGGGCAGCCAAACCCGGTGCGCGGGTGGACCGTGGCCGCGCAGCCGGTCCAGGACCGCGCGCGAGACGCTCGGTGTGGGTGTCGCGCTCGCCTCTTGGGCGCCGCGGACCGCCCCGCTGACCCGGGTGGTGAACACCTGGACTGGACGCGCCGGCGCAGCGGGTGCACTGGGGGGCGCTTGCGTGCGCAGCGGTCCCGAAACCAGGGTGGCCTGGAAGCGAATCGGTTCGCCGTCGCTTGTCCGCAAGAAGCCGGCGCCGGGCGCGGCCGGCAGTTCGTATGCGTCGAGATTGCCTAGAACCGTACGGGATTCGGCGGCGGAGAGGGTCTTCAGGCACAGCCGGTACGACAGGTGGGCGTCGAGCCCGCGTAGTCGGCCCTCATCGAGGCGCTGGCTGGCCAGCAGCAGGTGCACACCCAGTGATCGGCCGAGTCGACCGATCGCCACGAACATGTCGGCGAAATCGGGATGCTGGCTGAGCAATTCGGAAAATTCGTCGACGATGACGAACAGCGTGGGCAACACCGGCAGAGTCGCCGGCGGGGCACCCGTCCGGCGCGCGCGTTCGTAGGACTCGACGCTGACACAACCCGCAGTCCGCAGCAGCTGCTGGCGACGGTTCATCTCACCGGCGAGCGAATCGCGCATCCGGGCCACCAGCGGTGCGTCGTCGGCGAGGTTGGTGATCACCGCGGACACATGTGGCGCTTGCGCATAGTCGAGAAACGTTGCGCCGCCTTTGAAGTCGACGAGCAACAGGTTGAGCACGTCCGGCGAATTGCGGGCCATCATGCCCAGCGCGATGGTGCGCAGCAGCTCGGATTTACCCGATCCGGTCGCACCGATGCAGAGTCCGTGCGGGCCCATCCCGTTTGCGGCCGGCTCTTTGATATCCAGCTCGAGCGGTGCGCCCGCCATGGTGGTTCCGATGGGGACGCGCAGCCGGTCGCGACGTCCTTCGCGGCGCCACAGGTTCGCCGGGTCGAAACGTTCCACATCGTTAAGCCCGATTAGCCCCGCCCATCCGGGGTCACCGCGTCGGGCGCCGGCCGCGCTCAGCCGATGCCCGGCCAACCGGCGGGCGCATACCAACGCGTCGACGGGATCCATCCGGTCGGGACACGATACTGGTGCAGCCTCGGTGGAGTTCCGGATCGACGGCGGCGCACCGTCGCCGCCGGCACCGACCGCGATCGTGGTGGCACCGATGATCGCATCGGCGCCCTCGATTAGGTCGGCGACCACCACCACCCGAGGCGCCTGCACTCCGGCGATCGCCCGCTGCGCCTGTGCCGCACTCGAATAGACCATCCGCACCGGACCCGCCGAGTCGGATTCGGCGGGATGTTGGTTGTGTGGCAACCATTTCAGCCATTCCCAGTGGCCGCGAGTGGGATCGCTGACCGCGGCGACGACCCGCACCTGATCGGGCCCATGCAGCACGGCGAGTTGGCAGATCATCGCGCGTAGCAATCCACGCGCGGCGCTGCGCTCGCCGTCGATCGTCACGAGCGATCCTTCACGCAAGTCGATCGTGACCGGCCCGTCGATCGCCGAATGCGTGTGGAGGAAACGGCGCAACGCCGTCTCGGTGACCGGGTCGCGACGCGCCTCGGCGGGCAGCGGCGGGGCCACCAGACGGCAGGCGAGTGGCTGCGTTCCGATGCCCACCCGGACGCGGCAGAATTCGGCGTCGCCGGATCGGCGCTGCCACATTCGTGTGCCGCCGATCAGCGTCCACAGCATGTCGGGATCGGGATGGCTCCGAATACCCTCCGCGCGCTGCGTCATAGCGATCTCGGACACGGATTGACTCAGCTGCTTCAGGTATCCGAGGTACCGTCCGCGGTCGGCATCGATGTCCCAGCCGGGCCGACCGTGGCGGCCGGTCAGTCCGGCCGCCACGGTCGACACCAGCATCATCATCGGAAAGGCCAGGAACATGGGGTGGCGGGCCATGGCGGTCCCGGACGCGAACGCCGCTGTCATGACGCCCATGCTCGCCACGGAGAGCGCAACCGGTAGCAGGCGGGCCACCAGGCCCGGCGATGCAGGTGACGGCAGATCCGGCGGAGCCTCGACAACGATCGGCGGCTGTGCTGCCGCGGGGACCAAAACCTGGGTCATCTCATCCCCTCCCGTTCGACGACGCTAAGTAGCACCGGCATCGGCGACAAGTCACTTGTGGACAGCCGGATACCGGATCGTCGAGGCCTGGCTATGTTCTGTCCTGATCCGACCGAAGGGTTCGCCGTTGGCTGCATCCGATACCGGGCTGTGCCGTGTCTGCGTTCATTGGGGCACCGCCGTCGCCGATCTGGCGCTACCCGCCGGAGTTCCTGTCGCGGTGTTGATGCCGTCGGTCGTCGACGCCCTCGAGGTTCGCGACCCCGACGAGGAGCCCGCGCGTTACCAGTTGTCGGTTCCCGGTGCGTTCGCGTTGGCCCCGTCGACGACGTTGGCGCAGAACCGCATCGGCGATGGCGCGGTCCTGGTGCTGAGTCGGCCCCCCGCACCGTTGCCCGCCCCACCCGGTTGCTTCGACGTCGCGCAGGTCGTGTCGGCCGCGCTGGATGGGGCCACTCGCCGGTGCAGCAACGACGGAAACCGGCGAGCCACCCGCCTCACCGGTGCGGCTGCGGCCGTCTTCCTGACGGCGGTGGGCGTCCTGGCTCTGATGCGAAACACGTTCAGCCCCAGCCATACCCGGGAGGTCGGCGCGACTGCGGCCGTTTTGGGATCGGCCGGACTCGTCGCCCTGGGCCTTGCGGCGATGGCGCACCGGGCCTATCGAGACCCGATCGCCGGGCTGGTGCTGAACGTGATCGGTACCGCCTTGGCGGCGGTGGCCGGTTTTGTGGCGGTGCCCGGTGTGCCAAGCGTTGCCAACGTATCGCTGGCCGCCGTGGCAGCGGCCGTCGCCTCCGTGTTGGCGATGCGGCTATCGGGCTGCGATGTCGTCCCGTTGACGGCGGTCGCGTGCTTCGCGGCGGTCATCGCCGCAGCGGCGCTGGTGGGTGCGATCACCGCCGCGCCGTTGCACGTCATCGCTTCGGTATGTGGGGTGGTATCCCTGGGCCTGCTCGGAGTGGTGGCGCGCGTGTCGATCTCGTTGGCGGGGCTATCGCCACGGCTGGGCGCGCCGGACGTCGCCGGCCCGGGGCCGAGCGCTTCGGCGGTGTCGACGAAAGCCATCCGCGCCCATCGGTGGTTGACGAGTCTGCTTGCCGGGCTGTCGTCATCGGCGGGCGCCGCCGCAATCATCACCGTGCTCGCCGGCGCACCACACCTGTCCTGCATTGCGTTCGGTACGGTCACCTGCGCGCTGTTGCTGCTGCGGTCCAGGTCTGGCGAAGGCACCAGGAAGCTGGTCTTTTCCATCAACGGAATCGTCGTCTTAGCAATGATTTTCGGCGTGGTGGCCCTGCGCATACCGATGCGCGGCCCCTGGCTCGCGGCGGCGACGGTAACGCTGGCCGCCGCCGCGATGTACCTCGGCTTCGCCGCAAAAGCATCCTCTCCCGTCGTACGCCGAAGCATCGAACTGCTGGAGTGGCTGACGTTGGCGGCGCTGGTTCCGCTGACCTGCTGGATATGTGGACTCTACGACGTGACCCGGGGATTGAATCTCCCGTGAGGACATCGCACCTTGGGCGCCTGCTGGCGGTGCCCGCACTGACGATGCTTCTCGCGTTCGGAACACCGCCGGCCCAAGCGGTTTCGCCGCCCGGCATCGATGACAGATGGTTACCCAAGCCGGCCCTGCCCGCGCCACCACGGCCGACCGTGCAACGCGAGGTGTGCGCGACGCTGGCCGTCGACTCGGGACCGGGCCTAAGCCAGCCGCCGCGAGCGGTCGACCTGTCGGAGGTATGGGCGCTCACCCGCGGCGCCGGACAACGCGTCGCGGTCATCGACACCGGAATCTCACGGCACCGCCGCCTGCCCGACGTGGTGCCCGGCGGTGACTACGTATCCACCGGCGACGGCACGCAGGATTGCGACGCGCACGGCACACTGGTCGCTGGAATCATCGCGGCCACAGCAGATTCCAAGTCCGACGGCTTCAGCGGGATCGCGCCGGAAGCCACCGTGATCGGCATTCGGCAATCCAGTGCGAAATTCGCGCCCGCCGGCGATCGGTCCCGCACCGGGATCGGTGACGTCGACTCCATGGCGAAAGCCGTTCGGACCGCCGCCGATCTCGGCGCGTCGGTGATCAACATTTCCTCGGTTGCGTGCGTGCCGGTGGCCTCCGCGCTCGACGACCGCGCGCTCGGCGCGGCGCTGGCCTACGCCGTCGACGTCAAAAACGCCGTCGTCGTTGCCGCGGCGGGCAATACCGGCGGCGCCGGGCAGTGCCCGCCGCAGCCTGCGGACGCCACCTGGCAGACCATCAGGGTCGCAGTCAGCCCCGCGTGGTACGACGACTATGTGCTGACCGTCGGTTCGGTGGATGCCAACGGAGCACCGTCGGCCTTCAGCCTTGCCGGCCCGTGGGTGGATGTCGCCGCCCCCGGCGAGGCGGTGACTTCGCTCGCGCCCGAACCGGTGTCCGGCACGAGTTACGCCGCCCCGGTGGTGAGCGGGCTGGCCGCGCTGATCCGGGCCCGCTTCCCGGCATTGACCGCGCGTCAGGTCATGGAGCGCATCGAGACGACGGCGCATCATCCACCCGCCGGATGGGACTCGCTCGTCGGCAACGGCACCATCGATCCGCTCGCCGCGGTCAGCACCGGAACGGGCCCGCCCGCCCGCGCCCCCGCCCCGCCGCCGGCTGCGCTGCCGGTCGCTGCCCCGGCCCCGGCGACGCCACCGCGCGATACCCGGGCCCGGGACACCGCGGTGCGCGGTGCCGCGATCTGCCTCATCGCGCTGGCGCTGACCCTGGCCGCCGGCGCGGTCAGGAGCCGGCTACGGGGATCCCGCGACGGCGTCGCGGGCGATTGAGGCGTGGTGTCTGCTCAGCTCCGGTCCGGCCGGCAGAAGCGTGAGAAGCGGCCACGGGGCCGGGGTCGCCTCCGCGAGTCCGAGATCATGCGCGGCGCCGTCGTCGTGGATGGCGTATCGGACTCCGGTGTCGGTGATCAGGTAGCGGGTGCCGGCGTTGTCGCCCGCGCGCACGTAGGCGCTGCGGCCGGGCGGTACGTACACGTCGTCCACCGCGGGACCGTGGCCGTCGGCCTGCGCCAGGGTCACCGGCGCGTGACCGGACGGCACCGGTGGCCGGCTCCCGGTCAGGAATGCCACGTCGGTCCGGCCCGACCGCGGATCACCCCAGCTGACACATACCGCGACGGCAGGCTCCGACAGCGTCGGCGCCCGGTCGGGAAAGCCGGCCACGGGCAACTCGGCGACGACGGGGGCGGCCCGGATGGCGTCGGGTGCGACGGTGACGGGGTTGACGGTGCCCTGGGGGTTGCTGAAGCGCACCAGGTCGGCGGCCACCTGGCCGATCCGCTGCACTCCGGCGGCCAACACCGCGTAATACTCGTCACCGTCGGCGCGTGTGATGCGCAGCACATTGCCGACGCGAAATCCCGGCAGCCCGGGCGCGGGGCGGCCCAACCCAACAATCCTGGGCGCCGAGATCGCCGGTGCCTCGGGGACGGTGTTCAGCAACGATTGCGAGACGAGCCGCGGAGCGCGGCCCTCGATCCGCAGCGCACGCACCACCCCCGCATCGGACAGGTCCACCATCGCCCGGTGCCCGTTGTAGAGGAGGTAGGCCGGCGAACCCGAGGCGGGAACCGCCAGGATGGCTTGTCCGAAAGTCAGGCGGGTGACCTCGGCGTCGGCGGGCCGGCCGACGATCACCGTCGTCGTGCCGGCACCGCCGCTATCGCAAATCGCGAACGCCAGATCCTGCGCGGACAGCGCCCTGCCGACGAATTGCGGTGCGCCCGGAATGCCCAGCAGCGGGCCGCGTTTGCTGCCCTCGAGGTCGGCATCGCGAACCGGCTGCGGATCGGCGGCCGTCGCCGCGATGAGCCGCGCCGAGGCCAGGTTCAGCACCGGATGCCAGACATCGCCCACTCGAACGAACAGCGCGCCCGATTCCCGTGCTATCACGATCTGCGCGCGATCCAGCGCGACGTGCGGTCGCAGCAAACCCAGCAGGGCGCCACCGGCCAGCGCGACGATCGTGAACACACAGCCGGCTACCAGGGATGCCGACGGCGTGCGCGCACGCGGACCGGCCGGGTACACCGCCTCACCCAGCAACGCGCCTTCGAGGCGGCGAAGCAGATACCGGTGAGCGCTGATGTGCAGCCACGTGGTCGGCTGACGCGACACTGGTCCCCCCACCCTGCGAATCCGTCTGGGCTCACGGTAGGCCGCCGATCGGCGGCGTCGGAGCGCTTATCCACAGGTCGCGGAAGTTTCGGGACGCGTTAATTTGGGTAGAATTGCCCGGTGAAAACTCACCGCGCAGCTCGCTTCCTCGGTCTGGGCGCTTCCGCCCTGGTTACCGCCGCCGGACTGCTCGCGGCGCCGTCCGCGGCGCCGGTCGCGAACGCCTTCGACTGCCCGGACGTCGAGGTCATCTTCGCGCGAGGCACCAACGAGCCCCCCGGCCTGGGCCGGGTGGGCGACGCGTTCGTGGACTCGCTGCGCCAGCAGACGAACTTGAACATCCTGCCCTACGGCGTGAACTACGCCGCCAGCAAGCTGCAGCTGCACGGTGGCGACGGCGCCAACGACACGATCGACCGCGTCAAGAAGAGCGTGGAGACCTGCCCGAACACCAAGATCGTGCTGGGCGGCTACTCGCAGGGCGCGTCAGTGATGGACATCGTGGCCGGCGTGCCCATCGGGGGCATCAACTGGGGTAACTCGCTGCCGCCGCAGTACGCCGGCAACATCGCGGCCGTCGCCACCTTCGGCGACGTCGCCGACCGCGCCGGCGGGACGCTGCCCAGCAAGAGCACGATGCTGGGCTCCAAGGCCATCGACCTGTGCAACCCCAACGACCCGATCTGCCACGCGGGTCCCGGCAACGAGTGGAGCGGGCACACCGAGGGCTACGTCCCCGTGTACACCACGCAGGCGGCGGCGTTCGTCGCATCCAAGCTCGTCGGTGTCGGCCAGTCGGTGCCCGGGTACGGCCCGTCGGTCCCGGGGGCGGGCCCGCAGGCCCCCGGCCCGCTGCAGCCCGGGTACGGCCAGCAATCCCCTGTGAACGGGCAGACCCCGCCCGGGTCGAGCCCCTCGATCCACGGCGGCACCGGCACCGCTCCGGCGCCCGCGCCGATCGCACCGGGGCCGACGACGCCCGCACCGCAAGCACCTCTCGTCTGAATCGTTACCGTCGGGTTATCAACGCGCCCTTAACATCTCTGTGTGAGGCTTATCCCTTTGGGGCTGGGCGTCGGATTGCTCGCGGGGGCAGCGTTATTGGTTGCCCCGCAATTGGTTCCCCATGCATCGGCGTCCTGCCCCGGCGTCGAAGTGGTCTTTGCCCGGGGAACCGATGAGGCGCCCGGCGTCGGGAAGGTGGGCGGGGCCTTCGTCAACTCGTTGCGCGAGCAGACCCGCAAAAGCGTTGGCGTATACGGCGTGAACTACCCGGCCGATAAGGACTTCCTGGCCGCCGCCGACGGCGCCAACGATGCCAGCAGTCACGTCCAGCGGATGGCCGTGAACTGCCCCAACACCAGACTGGTGCTGGGCGGGTATTCCCAGGGCGCCGCCGTCATCGACATCGTCACGGCCGCACCGATGTCCGGCCTCGGGTTTCGTAAGCCGCTGCCGACCGCGGCCGCCGATCACGTCGCCGCCGTCGCCCTCTTCGGGAATCCGTCCGGCCGTGCGGGCGGCCTGATGAGTGCGCTGAGCCCGAATTTCGACGGCAAGACCATCGACCTGTGCAACCCGGGCGATCCGATCTGTTCGGGCGGCCTCCGGTGGGCATCGCACTTGAGCTACGTGCCCGGATTGACCAACAGGGCTGCCAGTTTCGCCGCGGCGAGGGTCTAGCGCGAGCGCACGTCCCGGGTGATCAGGCTGCGCGCGGCCAGCTGGTCATCGGGCGGGTAGTCGACGCCGACCAGCGTCAGCCCGTGCGCCGGGGCGGTGGCGTAGTCGCTGGATCGCGCCGTGGCGGAAAGCAGTTCGCGGCACCAGGAGACCGGACGCCGGTGTTCGCCGACGGCCAGCAACGCTCCGACCAATGAGCGCACCATCGACCAGCAGAACGCGTCGGCGCTGACCTGCGCGGTGATCGAGTCACCGTCGCGCGTCCAGTCCAGTCGCTGCAGGTCGCGGATGGTGGTGGCGTTCTCGCGGTGACGGCAGAACGCGGCAAAGTCGTGCAATCCCACCAGGTCCCGCGACGCGGTGGCCATCGCCTCGACGTCCAGCGGGCGCGGCCAGGCGGTGACGTAGCGGGCCTGCTGTGGCTGCACACCCCACGGCGCCGTGGACAGGCGGTACACATAGTGACGCCGCAGCGCCGAGAACCGGGCGTCGAAACCCGCAGGGGCGCGGGTGATATCGACGACCCGGACGTCGGTGGGCAGGAACCGGCCCAGCCGGCGCAGCAGCGGCGCAAACTCGGCCTCGCCGGCGCGCGGCGTACGCGGGTACACGTTCGGCAGCGCGGCCGGCGGCACATCGACGTGAGCCACCTGCCCGGTGGCGTGGACTCCCGCATCGGTGCGGCCCGCCGCGCGCAGCCGCACCGGCGCGCGAAAGACGGTCGTCAGCGCCTCGTCGAGAATTCCGGCCACGGTACGCTGGCCGGTCTGAGCTGCCCAGCCTGCGAAACCTGTTCCGTCGTAGGCGATGTCAAGCCGCAGACGGACGTCCTCGCTAACTCTCGTCAGCCTCGTCGTCTGCCTTCTCGGCGGCCTCGGCTTCGGCTCTCGCGGCGATGGCCTTGTCGGCCTTATCTTCGGCTTCGGCCTGGGCCTTGGTCGGCTCGTCGGAGGCCTCTTCGGCGTTGGTCTCCTCGACCGTCGGGCCGACGGCTTCCTCGGGCTCGACCGCCGCCTGAGGCGCCGCCGCTGCCGCGACAGGAGCTTCCGCAGCCTTGGACGCCTTCACCCGACGGGCCCGATCCGCCTCCGAGGTGACCGTCTTCTCCCGCACCAGCTCGATCACGGCCATGGGCGCGTTGTCACCCTTGCGGGGCTCGACCTTGATGATGCGGGTGTAGCCGCCGTTGCGGTCGGCGAAGAACGGCCCGATCTCCTCGAACAGGACGTGCACCACGTCCTTGTCGCGGATCTTCTTCAGCACCTCTCGCCGATTGTGCAGGGCACCCTTTTTCGCGTGCGTGATCAGCTTTTCCGCGTACGGCCGCAGCGCACGCGCCTTGGGCTCGGTCGTCTTGATCCGGCCGTGCTCGAACAGCGACGTGGCCAGGTTGGCCAGCAGGGCCTTCTGGTGCGATGACGATCCGCCGAGGCGAGGGCCCTTGGTGGGCTTGGGCATTGCGACTATCTCCTAATTGGGCCGGCCCCCGTATCAGGTAGGACCGGGACGGACTTCTTTACAGCTGTTCGGTTTCCGCGTAGTCCTGGTCGTCGTAGGCGGCCTCGGTGGACCAGGTGCCGGTGGCGACGTCGTAGCCTGCGACCTGCGAGGGGTCGAAGCTCGCCGGGCTGTCCTTGAGCGACAGGCCGAGCTGGTGCAGCTTGACCTTCACCTCGTCGATAGACTTCTGACCGAAGTTGCGGATGTCCAGCAGGTCGGACTCGGTGCGCGACACCAGCTCACCGACGGTGTGCACACCCTCGCGCTTGAGGCAGTTGTAGGACCGCACCGTCAGGTCCAGGTCGTCGATCGGCAGAGCGAACGACGCGATGTGGTCGGCCTCGGCCGGCGACGGCCCGATCTCGATGCCTTCGGCCTCGACGTTGAGTTCGCGTGCCAGGCCGAACAATTCGACCAGGGTCTTACCCGCCGACGCCAGCGCGTCGCGGGGGTTGATGGAGCTCTTGGTCTCGACGTCCAGGATCAGCTTGTCGAAGTCGGTGCGCTGCTCGACACGAGTGGCGTCCACCTTGTAGGTGACCTTGAGCACCGGGGAGTAGATGGAATCGACTGGGATACGGCCGATTTCGGCACCCGAGGCCCGGTTCTGCACGGCCGGCACGTAGCCGCGGCCGCGCTCGACGACCAGCTCGACCTCGAGCTTGCCCTTGTCGTTCAACGTCGCGATGTGCAGGTCGGGGTTGTGCACCGTGACACCGGCGGGGGGCACGATGTCACCCGCGGTGACCGCACCCGGTCCCTGCTTACGCAGGTACATGGTGACGGGCTCGTCCTCTTCCGAGGACACCACCAGGCTCTTGAGGTTCAAGATGATCGCGGTGACGTCTTCTTTGACCCCGGGCACGGTGGTGAACTCGTGCAGCACGCCGTCGATGCGGATGCTGGTGACGGCCGCGCCCGGAATCGAGGACAGCAACGTCCGGCGCAACGAGTTGCCCAGGGTATAACCGAATCCCGGCTCCAGCGGCTCGATGACGAACTGGGAGCGGTTGTCGGTGAGGACTTCCTCCGACAGTGTGGGTCGCTGAGAGATCAGCATGGTGTTTCTTCTTCTCCTTCTCGGCACCCGCTATTTGATGCCGCTGTGTTGCCCGCTCCGACCCGCTGCGCCCGGCTTCGCCGCGCTTGCGATCGTCGCAGACCTGCGCTGGGTTCAGCGCAGGGGTTTACTTCGAGTAGAACTCGACGATGAGCTGCTCGGCGAGCGGCACGTCGATCTGCGCTCGCTCGGGCAGCTGGTGGATGAGGATGCGCTGACGCTCCCCCACGACCTGCAGCCAGCTCGGGATCGGCCGGTCGCCCGCCGTCTCCCGCGCGATCTGGAACGGCACGGTGTTCAGCGAGGAGTCCCGCACGTCGATGATGTCGTACTGCGACACCCGGTAGCTGGGGACGTTGACGTGCACGCCGTTGACGCTGAAGTGTCCGTGGCTGACCAGCTGGCGGGCCATCCGGCGGGTACGCGCCAGCCCGGAGCGGTAGACGACGTTGTCGAGCCGGCTTTCGAGGATCCGCAGCAGCTCCTCACCCGTCTTGCCGGACTGCCGTACGGCCTCTTCGTAGTAGCGGCGGAACTGCTTTTCCATCACGCCGTAGGTGAAGCGAGCCTTCTGCTTCTCCTGCAGCTGCAGCAGGTATTCGCTTTCCTTGATCCGCGCGCGGCCGTGCTGGCCGGGCGGGTAGGGACGCTTTTCGAACGCCTGGTCGCCGCCGACGAGGTCGGTGCGCAGCCGGCGTGATTTGCGGGTGATCGGTCCGGTGTAACGAGCCATTGGGTTCTGATCTCCTAGACTCGGCGCCGCTTGGGCGGACGGCAACCGTTGTGCGGCTGGGGGGTGACATCGGAAATCGCGCCGACCTCCAGGCCGGCGGCCTGCAGCGAGCGGATCGCGGTCTCGCGGCCCGAGCCCGGGCCCTTCACGAAGACGTCGACCTTCTTGACGCCGTGCTCCTGGGCCTTACGCGCGGCGTTCTCGGCGGCCAGCTGGGCGGCGAATGGCGTCGATTTCCGCGATCCCTTGAAGCCGACGTGGCCGGACGACGCCCAGGCGATGACGTTGCCCTGCGGGTCGGTGATGGTCACGATCGTGTTGTTGAACGTGCTCTTGATGTGGGCGGCACCGTGCGGAATGTTCTTCTTTTCCCGGCGACGGGTCTTCTGCCCCTTCTTAGGGGCGGAGGCTGCCTTCTTGGCGGGTGGCATGGGTTACCTGGCCTTCTTCTTGCCGGCGATGGTGCGCTTGGGTCCCTTGCGGGTCCGCGCGTTGGTTTTGGTCCGCTGGCCGCGCACCGGCAAACCGCGGCGGTGCCGCAGGCCCTGGTAGCAGCCGATCTCGATCTTGCGGCGGATGTCTGCCTGCACCTCGCGGCGCAGGTCACCCTCCACCTTGAGGGTGGCCTCGATGTAGTCGCGCAGGTGGGTCAGCTGGTCGTCGGTCAGATCCCGGGTGCGCAGGTTCTTGTCGATCCCCGTCGCTTCCAGAATCTCGTTCGAACGGGTCCGGCCGACGCCGAAGATATAGGTCAGCGCGATCTCCATCCGCTTGTCACGCGGCAGATCGACGCCTACTAGTCGAGCCATAGGTGGCGTTTCCTCTTTTTCTAGGCGAAGGTCTGATCCCAGTCCGTTCCCTCGGCCGAAACGATTCGGCATCGGGGCCCGGCCTCCGTCCGGGCGTGGATGAGCGACGTATTCGCTCAGTGGTACTGGGAGGTCTGCATTCAGTTGTTGTGGCTCGCGCCTACATCAGGCTTGGACTAGATCCATGGCGGCGACCCGCTGCGCCCGGCTACGCCGCGCTTGCGATCACCGCTAGCCCTGACGCTGCTTGTGGCGCGGATCGGAGCAGATCACCATGACCCGCCCGTGCCGACGGATCACCCTGCATTTGTCACAGATTGGCTTGACGCTCGGGTTCACCTTCACGGCTGTTCGATCCTGTTCTTGTCTGTTCGTAGGTTTTGATCGGGCTTTTACTTGTACCGGTACACGATGCGGCCGCGGGACAGGTCGTAGGGAGACAACTCCACCACCACCCGGTCCTCGGGCAGGATGCGGATGTAGTGCTGCCGCATCTTGCCGCTGATGTGGGCAAGCACTTTGTGACCGTTCTCCAGCTCAATGCGGAACATCGCATTGGGCAGCGGCTCGACCACGCGGCCTTCGACCTCGATGGCGCCGTCCTTCTTGGCCATAACTAGTTAAGAATCCTCGTCGTTTAGTTTCGTTCTCGTCTGCGCCCAGATCGGCGCAACATTGCCCACCGACTTGGAACGTGAGCCGGTGACAGGAAATTCCTAGGACTGGACACACAAAAAGTCGGCGCGGATGCCGCACCGTCGTTCCACGATACCTGGTTATCGGCCCGCACCAAAATCGCTGCCGGCGGAGTTCGGAGCCGCTCGCTCGACCTCCCACATGCCCGCTGACGAGCGCATACTTAACGCCAGTGACTACACTCGCCAATCCCGCCGACGCCGCAGCGCAACAACGCAAGCCCGTCATGCTCACCGTCGACGACGATCCCTCGGTGTCCCGGGCCGTCGCGCGCGACCTGCGCCGCCACTACGGCGAGGACCACCGGATCGTGCGCGCCGAATCGGGTTCCGACGCGCTGGGCACGCTCAAGGAGCTCAAACTGCGCGGCGAGACGGTCGCGCTGCTCATCGCCGACTACCGGATGCCGCAGATGAGTGGCATCGAGTTTCTCGAGCAGGCGATGGACCTGTATCCGGCGGCGCGCCGCGTGCTGCTCACCGCCTACGCCGACACCCACGCCGCCATCGACGCGATCAACGTGGTCGACCTGGACCACTACCTGCTCAAGCCGTGGGACCCGCCGGAGGAGAAGTTCTATCCCGTCATCGACGGGCTGCTGGACGCCTGGCGGGCGGCGCCCGAACACCCCATCCCGCACACCAAGGTGATCGGCCATCGCTGGTCGGCGCGGTCCTGGCAGGTGCGCGACTTCTTGGCCCGCAACGGCCTCTACTACACCTGGTTCATGGCCGACGAGCCCGCCGGCGAGCGGCTGCTCAACGCGGCCGGCGAGGACGGCCTGCGGTTGCCGGTGGTGGTGACCCAGCGCGGGGACACCCTCGTCGAACCTTCCGATGCACAGCTGGCCGAAACCCTGGGCCTGACCACCACACCCTCACAGGAGTTCTACGACCTGATCGTGGTCGGCGGTGGGCCCGCGGGCCTGGCCGCCGCCGTGTACGGCGCCTCCGAGGGCCTGCGCACGGTGCTCATCGAGCACACCGCGACGGGCGGCCAGGCCGGGCAGAGCTCGCGCATCGAGAACTACCTGGGCTTCCCGGACGGGGTTTCGGGTGGCCAGCTGGCCGACCGGGCCCGCCGGCAGGCCGAGAAGTTCGGCGCCGAACTGATCACCGCCCGCAAGGCGACCGCCCTCGAGGTGAACGGATCCAAGCGCACCGTGCGGTTCGCCGACGGCGGCTGGATCGACGCGCACGCGGTCATTCTGGCCACCGGCGTCGCCTATCGCCAGCTGGACGCCGAGGGCTGCGCGGAGCTGACCGGCTGCGGCATCTACTACGGGGCGGCGGTCTCCGTCGCCTCGGAGTGCGAAGGCGATGAGGTCTACGTGATCGGCGGGGCCAACTCCGCGGGTCAGGCCGCGATGTATTTGTCGCGGACGGCCAAATCCGTCAACATCGTGGTGCGCGCCCCGTCGCTGCAAGCCTCGATGTCCTACTACCTGATCCAGCAGATCGAGGCGAATCCCAAGATCAACGTGCTGACCTGCACCGAGGTGCAGCGCGCCACCGGCGACGGCCACCTGGAGCAGCTGAGGCTGGTCAACAACCGGACCGACGAAACCGAGGACGTCACCTGCGGCCGGATGTTCATCTTCATCGGGGCCGCCCCGCGCACCGACTGGCTGGACGGGGTGCTGGCCCGCGACGACCACGGCTTCATCCTGACCGGCCCGGACCTGCGCAACGTGTGCGGCTGGACGTTGGACCGCCCGCCGCATCACCTGGAGACCAGCGTGCCGGGGGTGTTCGCCACCGGCGACGTCCGCTCGAGCTCGGCCAAGCGGGTCGCGGCGGCCGTCGGTGAAGGGTCGATGGCCGTGATGCTGGTCCACCGGTACTTGGCCGAGAGCTAGGAGGGGCCATGACCGGCGCCGAATCGACGACCGTGCCCTGCGAGCCCGACGAGCTGCGCAGCCTGTTCCTGTTCGAGGCGCTCACCGACGAACAGCTCGCGGTGCTGTGCCACCAGGG
>NZ_JAICZA010000312.1 GCF_025933915.1 Mycobacterium sp. | reverse complement strand
TTGTTGAAGGGTGCAAAATTCGCAAGTGTGCGGGTGGCTCAGCAGTCCGCGCCGACGCGCTTCGTCATGCTGGGCGAGAAACCGAGCTAGTGCCCTGACCACGAATGTTCGCCGGGTTGATGAATGACAGCCGTGTCATTACGCGGCTGCCTGCGGGGTGGGCCGGCCCCAGCGGCGGTGTCGTTCGCTGCGGATGCGGGCTCGTTCCCGGCGTTGGGCGGCGAGGACGTCGGGATGACGGGCGTGATCGTTGCGCCAGCGCAGATGCGCCTGGAGCGCGCGGGTGAGCACGACGTGGTTGTGGTAGTCGGAATTGGCCAGGGTGAACGAGCGCAGCGGCCCGAAGTGCGCCTCGATCGGATTGGCCCAGGAGGCGTAGGTCGGGGTGAAGCACAGCTCGACGTTGTGCCGCTCGGCCCACCGGCGGATCTTGGCGCCCTTGTGCGCGGACAGATTGTCCAAGATCACGTAGATGGGTTGACCGTCGGGACGGGCGGCCCGGATCGACCGCAACGCGGCCAGGGTGTTGGCCGCGGACTTCCGGTGGCGGACCACGCCCCACAGCCGGTCCTCGCCCACGGAGTAGCAGCCGTGGAACTGCCGCACCCCGGCGGTCTTGTGGTAGTTCGCCGGCAGTCGCTGCGGTCTGCCCTTCGGCGCCCAACAGGAACCCAGAGTCGGCACGCAGGCCAGCGGACCGAACTCGTCGAAGGCGAACGTGCGGTCGGGATGATCGCGCAGCACCTGCTCGATGCGATCGAGCTTGGTGTCCCGGTCGGGATCGGGGGACTCCTTCCACGTCTTGGTCCGCTGGAAGGTGATCTCGTGGTCGGCCAGCAGCCGGCGGGCTCGTTCCCGCCCGATGCGCACCACCCGGTCCGGGTTGTCGGCCAGGTAGTCGACCAGCTTGCGCAGACTCCAGTGGGTGAACGGACGCCCGAGCTTCTCTGGGCGGGTGCCGGCCGTAGCGACCAGGAACTCCTCGTCCTCAGCGCTGATCCGGCGGGTACGGCCACCCGCCCAGTGAGGGTCCAGCGCGCCCATCCCGAGCTCGTTGAACCGATGGATCACCTCCCGCACGGTGTCCTCGTCCGCGGCCACCAGCCGGGCGATCACCGGCACGCTGTTGCCCCCGGCCGAGGCAAGCACCACCATCGCCCGCCGGTACCGGATCACACTCGTCGCTGCCTTCGGCTCCCCGCGGCGGACCAGCCGCTGCAGCCGCTGCCCCTCCTCGTCGGTGAGCCGTTTGACTCTCACTCGATCGGCCATACCGTCCAGGATCGGCGTCCCCGGCAACGTTTGTGGTCAGGGCACTAGCCGCAATGCCGTTCACTTAAGCCACAGCTCGGCTGGTCAAGGGTCGGGGTTGGCCAGGACGTCGACGCTGATGGTGATCCGATGGCTGGGTCCGCGGAGTCGCCCGCTGGCGGTGTGCGGGGCGTAGGTGGAGATGGCCCGCTTGACCACCCGCGGGCTGGTTCGGCAGCGCCGGGCGGGCAGGAGGCTGGCCAAGACCCGCTCGCCGATGACGCCGACGAGGTCGATCGTGGTGTCGGCGATGACTCCGGCGGCCTTGACGAGTTGGTCGCGGGCGGCGCGCAGGGCGATGGTGAAACTGGCCCGGTCCGGGTCGACGTGGGGTGCGGCGAGGGTGGCGTCGGCGATCGCGATCCGTAGTGCCTGGTAGGCGATCAGCCGGGCGTAGATCTCCTGCTCGAGACCGGCCGGGGTCCGTGCTCGCAGCACCCGCCCGCACCCGATGCCCTGCTTGAGCTCGCAGTACGCGGTTTCGATCTCCCACCGCTGGTGATAGAGGCCGACGATCTCGGTGGCCGGGCAGTTGGCGTCGAGGACCGTGGTGACCAGCTGATACGTCTCGCTGCGGGCGCCTTCGGCGGTGGTGACGGTGATTTGGGCACGGATGACCCGG
>NZ_JAICZA010000090.1 GCF_025933915.1 Mycobacterium sp. | reverse complement strand
TTGCCCCTAGAAGTAGAGACAGAGAGCTATGTCTTTTTCTTCGTCTAGGAGAACCACAGCTATGGAGGACCAGCAGCGCGAGCGCGAGCGGACGGGCGTCAGCGCGGACAGCAAAGCCGGGCTGCACCATCGGTGCTTCGCCTGCCGCCAGCTGATCGTCGACGTCGGGTTCTGCGACGGCTGCGAGCCCGCGTGGCTCGACCGGCTCGCCGAGCTGGGCCGCGGCTACGTCCGGCATCTGCGCGAGTGGGGCGGCGACGGCCACGAGGCGCAGATCGCGCTGGTCGTCGCCGACTACAGCGGGAGCGGCCCGGTGTCCGGCGCTCTGTACGCTGACGGCTTCGATCACGACGGCTTCACCGAATGGAGCCGCGGCCGTGCCGCCAGCGCCGCAGGAGCGCCGCGTGCGGCGGCCGTGGAGCCGCCCGGACCGCCGTCTGGACCGGAACTACCACCACCACCACGAGGGCGCCGCAGAAGCGCCGGAACGGAGACCGATGACCAAGCGTGACGACAGGCGCGTGCACGCCGCACGCGAACAGCTGCGAGACCGCGGCTGGCGGACCAACCCGAAGAACGTGCTGCGCAACGACGCCCCGCAGCGCACCAGCCGCGCCGGCGGCCCCAAGATCGAACTCCGGGCCAGCGACGACGACCCGTACAAGACGGGCCGCGACTCGGCCGACGAGGGTGTCACCAGCGTCGCCACGCCGATCCTGCTGGGCGTCGCCATCGGCTCGCTCAGCAGCGAGGACATGACCGATCAGGTCACCGACGCCACCGCGCTGGCGTTCGGGTTCCTGACCCGCAAGTTCGAGCTGGCGCTCGAGGCGTGCGACGGCGACCCGAAGCGGCTCGCGGCCGGGCTGATGGTGAAGGTCACCGTCACCGAGATCGACTGATGGCGGTCAAGAAGCCCCTGCCCGTGTCCGGCCGCGTGCGCGGCGTCGACATTCACCTGGCGTGCGCCAGCAGCGCCGAGAACCGGTTGACGTGGGCGGCGTTCTGGCGCCCCGACGACCAGCGGCTCGGCTTGTGCGAGCGCTGCGGCCAGCCGCTGAACCGGACCAGCACCAACCCGCAACCACCCCGAGAGGAGACCACGTGATGTTCACCGTCAAGCTGACGCCCAAAACCCTGGGCGAGAACGAGCCGCCGGTGCCGTACAAGGTGGAGTGGCCGTCCGCGATCGAGGCGGTCGAGCACGCCATCGGCGCCGTCGCCGCCCCCGACCGGTGGGCGCAGGCCACGATCGACAACGGCCACGCCATCGAGGCCCTGTGGGACGGCGACACCGGCCGGTGGACGACGATCCGCCCGCCGATCGTGTCCGCGTTCGCCGCTGTCACCGACGAGCCGATCCCGCAGATCATGGCCGACGTCCGCATCGCCGGAGGGTGGGCCCCGTGCGCGTGCCCGGTGTGCGGCAGCCACAAGCGTGAGCGGGTGGTCGCGTGAGCGGCCGCGGGGGCGTGTTCAGCCTGCACGGCGCCGTGAACATGCGCGGCGAGCCGTTCGTCATCACCGAGGTCAACGGCGAGCCGTTCGGCCAGCTGACACCGCGGGAGGCGATGAACCTCGGCACGCGTGCCATCCAGGCCGCGATCGAAGCGGAGCGCGACGCCGCCACCCTGGTCGCCATGCGCAAGTTCGGCATCGTCGTGGTCGGCGACCCGGAGAGCGCCGACCGGTTCGCCGCGTCGATCATCCAGGCGATCCGCGACAACCGCGGCCAGGTCGACCCGGACCCCGCGCAGGACGTCAAGCCGGGGGACGAGCGGTGAAGCTCGTCAAGGACACGTCCGAGCACGCGGCGGCCACCGCGCGACTGCTCGCCGAGCAGGGGTCACTGAACGTCGAGGTGTACCGCAGCGACAAGGGCCACGTGGCGATCATGGCCCGCGAGCCCGTCAGCGCCACCGTCGCCAAGACTCCCGACTTGCGCTGGCATATCTCGGTGCGCGGCTCGCGCGGCGTGCCGGCCTGGGCGGACCTGGTGGAGATCGGCCACACGCTGCGGCCCGGCGTCGTGTTCTGCGTCGGCGTGCCGCCGCGCACCTGGTGGCTGAACGTCCACCCGGACGTGCTGCACCTGTGGGAGATCAGCGACGCGAACCTGATCGCCAGCTGGCGCAACGAGGCGATGGGGCACACGCCGACATGAGCGCCAACCGGCTGTGCCTCAAGCCCGGGCTCGACCTGGCGACCCCCACGTTCACGCCGCTGTGCACGCTGCCGGAAGGGCACGCGGACCCGTGCAACTGGCGGCGGCGCATGGCGCTCCGCAACCAGCTGCGCCAGCTGGCCCGAGACCCCGGCGACGATCCGCGCGAGCGCCACGGCGCCGGTGTCTGCATGCGCGGCACCTGCATCGAGCCGTGCGGCCCCAACGGGGGGTGCATCCGGTGAGCGGGTCGCGGGACTGCTTGTGGTGCGGTGCCGATCTCGACGCGCTCGGGCTGCGCCCGCAAGCCGTCTGGTGCACCAGCAGCTGCCGCCAGCAGGCGTTCAAATGGAGGGCGGCGCATGAAGCGTTCGTGCGTGCCGCCGGGATGATGCGTCGCAGGCCGCGCCGACGCGTCTGGATCAGGCCGCGCGGCACCACCACGGGAAAGGGAACAGCATGAGGATCAAGAAGTGCCATGAGGGGGCGCCGCCCGGGATCGCAACCAAGCCGGTCGTGCTGATCGGCGGCCGGTTCGACGGGGCCAGCTGCGTCGTCGCCGCGCTGCCACCGATCATGTGGGTGATGGCGTGCACGGCGTGCAGCGGCATCCACGCGTACGAGGTCATGGGTCCCACCGCCGAGGCGGTGATGGGCCGCCGCGGCGGTGTCGCCTACCACCGCGACCGCTACGACGAGCAGCGCCAGGCCACCATCTACGTCATCGACCCGGACGTCATCGACCGCCGCGCCGTCCGTGTCGACAAGCGGGAGCCGGTGGCGGCATGAGCCCACTACAGCACGCGCTCGCCGCGCTCGAAGCCCGCCGCGCCGGCCTCGACACGCGGCGCCACCGGCTGCCCGGTGTCCCCGCGCTCGACATGGTGCTCGCCAACCTCACCGCGCAGATCGTTGAGGTCGACGAGGCGATCCGGCTGCTCGAAGCGCTCCACGAACGCGCCCGTGACACCGGCGCGTCCGGCGCCGACCTCGCCGAGATCGTGTTCATGCTCGACGCCACCCCCGAACCGGACGACGAGCCGTGCGATCGGTGCCAGGGCCTTGGCTCCATCCCGCAGGGGTTCAGCTGGCACGCGGATTCCGGCGAGCCGATGCCCGGGCACACCAACATTCCGTGCCCCGACTGCGACGGAGCCAACGCGTCCAAGGACGCCTGATCCGGGTAGGGTGCCGACCATGACGATCACCGGACTGGCGCTCGCCCTCATCATCGTCGGCGTCGTGCTGCTCGTGATCGGGCACCCGGTCGGCTGGCCGCTGGCGATCATCGGCCTCATCCTCCTGGCGATCGGGCTGCTCGGCCGCGCGAGCTTCCGCCCCTGACCGCTACGATCCCGCCCCGTGGAGACACGGGGCGGGTTCGGAGCACACGGCGCGGCGCTGCTACTGGCCGCGATCGACACCGCCGAGCCGACACCGGCCGCGCACGTTCGCGCTGTGCTCGCCCACTGCCGCCGCCGCGGCCAGAGCTTCGATACGGCGTGGGGGACCGCCATGCGGTCACTGCCGCGCCGCGGCGGCGAAGCAGACGCGTGGCGGCCGGTGCTTCGCGCCACACGCGACAGCTACCGCGCCGCCTACGAGCACACCGGCCAGCTGGCCGCCTAGCGGTCGGTGACGATGCCGGCCTCGCCGTCCTCGGCGATCAGCCGGTCCAGCACCCCGACCGGCATCCGCACGGTCTCCGGGTAGTCGCGCCCCCAGGAGTTCAGCAGCGTGACGAACGACGCGCCGGGGGTGCCGAGCGCGTCGAGCACCGCCGCCGCGCCGGTCGCCCACCGGTACGCCGAGATCCCCTCGGCCTTCGACGGCTTCGCCGACGACGACAGGTGCGTGGTCACGGTGCCCCGCGCGACACGATGACCGACCGTGCGCAGGATCTCGAACCCGGCACGCACCGTCGAGCCCTCATGATCCGGGTTGGGGTCGCCGTCGATCTTGCGGGCCTGGTCGTACAGCCACACGGCGTCGTAGCGCTTGCGGTTCAGCAGGCTCATCCCGCGCGACGTGCCGTGACCGACGCACGACCCCTCCGCACCCTGGTTGTAGAACGGCCACCACACCGGGTTGTCCTGCTCCTTGCCGGGCACCGCGCGGTTCGGCGCCGGCTGAAGGCAGAAGCAGTGCCCGCCACGCACCGACCCGAGCTTGCCGGACCGAGCGATCCAGTAGTGCCCGTCGCTGGCCTTCTCCGGGTCGTCGAACGCCGAGTACCAGTTGACCCCAAGGACCACCGGCACGATCGTCGGCGGGGCGGCCAGCGCCGCCAGCGGGTACTTCTCGACGTGCCCCCAATCCGGCGGCACGTTACGACCAAGGCCACGGCTCATCGCTTGCCTCCCAGCTTCTCGCGGATCGTGGTCGCCGGGCGCTTGACCGCCTCGGCGAGCTTGACGAACCGGCCGGTGATCGAGTCACGCACCCGGAACCTCAAGACCGGCTTGTCGCGGCGCGGAGCGGTCATCGGATCATCCGGCGGACGGCCACCAGGTCCCCGCGGTAGTGCAGCGGCACCAGCAGCGGGCCGGCCTCCGAGCCGTGGCTGACCACGTACGGCCTGCCGCCACGATCATGGACGATCAGGGCGGTGTGCTCGGGCACGCCGCGCTGCTGCCAGCCGTACAGGGCGACGTCGGCCAGCAGGAACGGGCCGCGCGTGCTGACCGGGTGGCCGTGGTTGATGAGGGTGCCGGTGAACCCGGCCGTCCAGTTGGCGCCGTTGGCGAAGTCGCTCAGGTGCCACTTGCGGGTCGCCGTCCACAGGCACCACGACACGAACGCCGAGCAGTCGGCGTAGTTGGGGTAGTCGCCGTGGATCGCCCGCTTGTGCAGCCGGATGCCGTCCCAGCGCCGCCAGCCCTGCGTGTAGTGGATGGCGCCGCGATGCGCGACGCACATGCCCGCCGCCTCGACGGCCAGCCGCCGGGCCGTGTACCGGTCGGCGGCCGAGTGGATCAGGACCCCGCTCACTGCTCGGAGACCGAGGGCTTGACCAGCTGCGGCTGCGCCGGGCTGTCGACCTCATCGGCCGGCACCGTGCCCGGGTCGTCCGGGTCGAGGCTGGCGAACACGGAGTCGGGCGGCACGTCGCCGCCGGTGGAGCCCTCCGCCGCGTCGAGCGCGGCGTCGATCAGCGGCCGGGCCTTCACCGCGGCGGCACGGATCGCCGCGACCGCCTGGGCGTACCGGCCGCCGAGCACCGACAGCGCGGTCAGCAGGGTCATGGCGCCCGCGGTGACGGTGGCCGTGTCGTTCGCCTTGACCGCGGCGATGATGGTGCCCGCCGCGCCGACGATCGCGCCGACCGTGCCAAGCACGGTGGTGGGGCCGACCTTGACGACCGGCGTGGAAACCTGCGTGTGAACGGTGCTCATGCGCCGCAGGCTACCGCGCGGCGCGGGTGATCGCGCTCGACAGCTGCTCGCAGCTGATCCCGTGAGGCTTACGAGCCGCCAGCTTCGCGGCCTGCTGCTTGGCGTTCGCCAGTCGATGCGCGTAGTCGGGGAACCCCAACCGCCGGTAGGTGTCCTCGAACGCGCGACTGGCCCGCACCGACCCGAGGATCAGGCCGTTCAGCGTGTCAACCTGGGTGCGGGCCGCCTTGATGTTCGCGTTCAGCGCCTTGCAGATCGTGTCCGACGTCGCCTTGCGATTCACCGTGGTCGACCGCTGCTGCTGGCGCAGCTGCCGCTGCTGGTCGTGAAGTTCAAGCAGCGACCACACGGCGGTGATCGTGGCGCCCACCATGACGAACGAGCAGACCACCGCCATCAGAAGCAGCAGGCGCGTCAGATCGCGCGGCTGACGAACGCGCTTGGCGCCCCGCACGTCGGCCAGCCGGTCCACCGAGTCCTGCCGCGCCTGCTTATGCGCGTCGTCCATCGGGTCGTAGCCTGGGTTCTCAACCACCGAGCAGCCCCACCAGGACGGTGCCGATCGCGGCGATCGCCGACGCACCCAGCAGGCCGATCATCGTGTAGAGCGCCAGCCGGGTCTCGCGCCGCTCCTTCGACACCGCCTCGTCACGCTTGTTGATCGTCGCCGTGATGCCCTCCACCTCATCGCGCAGGATCGTCAGGTCGCGGTCCATGTGCCCCAGGTTCGAGTTGACGGTCGCCATCTGCGCCGCGATCGAATCGAGGCTGGCCATCCGCCGGTCAAGCTCGTCGACGCGGGTCTCGAGGCGGATGATGCGCTCGCCGGGGTCCACGCTGGCAGCCTACCGGCAGGCAGGCCTACTGCACGCGGACGATGCTGATGGAGCCCCAGTCACCGTTGTTGCTGGTGCCCAGCTCCGTCGAGAACCCGATCCAGTGTGTGCCCTTGGTCAGCCGGTACGCCAGCGTGGCCGGGACCAGCACCTTGTGACTGGACGCCTCGTTCGTGAAGCCGTTGATGGTGAACAGCTCGATCCCGTCGATGTAGACCCCGACGCGCAGGGCCTGGTTGGCGGCCGTGTGGAAGAGCGACGCGGCGGCCGTGAACAGGTAGAGGCCGTCAGCGGGCACCGTGAAGTTGACACCGGTCGAGAGCACGCCTGTCGCCCAGGGACCAAAGCCGTTCCACGTCCAAGCCCACAGCAGCAGGTCGGGACGGAACGACAGCGCGTCGGTGCCGATCACCGGCTGCGACACCCCGTTGTACGACCAGATCGAGCCCTTGTTGACCGCGCCCTTGGCGACGCGCACCCGGCGGCCGAACAGGAACTCCGCCGACTCGTCGGCGTCCGTCGCCCTGGTCAGCGCCGACCCGGAGCCGTGAAACACGTAGATGCCGTTCTGCTTCGGGTCGGTCTGCGCGTTGAGCAGCATCCGGTCGCCGGCGCCCACCACATCGGAGTCCCACACCGTCGTGCCCGGGTTGGCGATGTTCACGTTGACGTCGGCGACGAGCATCACGTCCGCCCACGACTCCTGCACCGACGCGCTCAGGCCGGGGGCACCGGGAGCGCCAGCCGCACCGGTGTCCCCCTTGGCGCCCTGGATTGCCGGGACCGCCAGCAGCCGCTGACCGTTCGTGAGCACCACGGAGGCGTCGCCGAACTGCAACGCCGACCCGCCGTTGCGCATCCCTTGCAGCTTGATGCGCTTGGTGGCCGTGAACGTGACCACCGCCGCCGTCGCGTAGGTCTCGTTGACTCCTGCGGTCTGGTTGCCCGAGAACCCGCTCTTGGAGTTCGGCACCTGGATGGCGTCGGTCTCGTTGTAGAGCGCCAGCTGCTTGGTGTCCGCGACGCTCGGGCTCCTGAGCGACGCGAAGCCCATCAGCAGCCACGTCCCGGCGGGCACGTCGAGGTAGCAGCCGTTGTAGATGACGTCGGCGCCGACCGCCCCCGTCTGCACCGTGCCCGCCGAGGCGGACAGCGCCGTCGCGGCGGTCAGCACCGCGCCCTGCGCCAGCAGACCCCAGTTCACGGTGTCCATGTCGGGTGTCGTCGCCGTCGTGCCCGCCACCAGCCGCCGGTAGCTGCTGCCGCCGTAGCCCACGGCGTCGTCGACCACGTATGCGGTCGCCGCGTTCCACGCACCCTGCCACGTCAGGCCAGCGTCGCCCTTGAGCGACGCCAGGTAGTCATCGACGGTGCCGCTGTTGCCGTTGTCGAGCCACACCTGGTAGGCGCTGGCGCCGTCCGCGCCGGTGCCGCCGCCGCCGGTGCCGTCCGCGCCCTTCTCGGCCACGTAAGTCCAGACGGCGCCCTCGGCGGGCGTGTCGTTCGGCGTGACCGTCGGCGGGTCAACGACCGTGGCGGTGTCGCTGGCGACCGTCGCATGGAAGGGCACATCGACCGCGACCGACGGGGCGATCTCAAGGAACAGCGCGTACACCCCGGCCGCCGGGAGCGTCGCCGTCCACGTGCCGACGTTGCCGCCCGTGATGCCGCCGCCACCGGAGTCCTTGATCTCCGTGTTCTGCGAGCCACCGGCTTCCGGCGGCGCGGGGACCGTGACCGTCACATCACCGGCGCCGGCCACCTCGAACTGCACCATCTTCGCCGGGTAGCTCGACGCGCTCGGAGGCGTGTCAGAGGGCGTCACGGTGACGACCTGCTCCACCCCGTCGGACAGCTGCATCACCGCGGTCTTGCCGCGCACCGTGATGAGCGTCGGGCCGGTGTCCGGCGGGGCGTCCACGTCGACCAGGGCCAGCCACGACGACCCGTCGTTGTGCACGACGTCACCGGCCGTGTACGCGACCAGGCCATCCCAGTCGCCCTGCCACACGTCGAGCAGCGAGCCGCCGCCACCGGTCGAGCCCTGACTGGTCAGGAACCAGTTGGCGGCATCGTCCGGCGGCGCCAGGCCGACGGTGGGTGCCCCGCCGACGCGCACCGTGTAGCTGGACCCGTCGTACTGGACCTCATCGAACTCGACGTAGGTGCCGCCGGCATCCCACGGTCCGCGATGCACGCGTGCCGGACCGGCCGGTCCCTCCGGCCCCTCGGGTCCCGTCAGGCCGGGGGGGCCCTGGAGACCGGGGGGGCCGACGACACCGGCCAGCGCCTCGCCGCCCGGGTCAGGGTCCCCCGGGTCCAATGCCGGGTCGTAGAACACGGCGTCGGTGGTGCCGTCGGTGACGAAGTAAGTGGAGCCGTCCTCGAACCGCACCTGCGTCCGCGGCCACGGCGGCTCGACGGTGACGGTCTCCCCGTCATGCGGGCCGCCGGTCAGGGTGACGACGGTGCTCATCCGCCGGAAGGGTACGCGATGCCGTCCAACCGCACCCAGGTCTGGCCGGGCGCCATGTCCGGCACGATCAGCGCCGCGGTGCCGCCGAGATCCTGCACGCTGACCGGTGTCACCGGGTTCGGCGCCCGCCAGGAGCCGTACCCCTCGATCGAGCCGGTGCCGCCCGGGATCGCCGCCACGTCGTTGATCCCCACGTTGCCGGTGATCCAGCCGCGCAGATGCGTCCAGCCGTGACGGACCAGGTAGAACGCCTCCCCGGTGTCCGCCACGATCCGCTGCCAGCCATGCAGGTAGTCGCTCTCGGTGTCGTACCGGTCGAGCGTCGCCGCCACCCACGCGGTGACGTCCGGGTCGACCAGGGTGGGGTCCTGGACGCGCGAGAGCAGCTGCGCGAACGTCGGCACCACCCAGGCGTCGCCGCCCAGGCCGTCGGAGCGGGCCAGCCACGTGTCGGCGCCGAACCCGATCAGCGGCCGCGACGCGCCGCGCGGGTACTTCTCGACGCTGTGCACGTACGGCGGGAGCTCACCGTCCCCGAGCGCTTCGATCGGCGGGTAGAACGACCGCACGCTGTCCATCGGCACCCACGCGAAGTAGGAGAAGCCGCCCTCAGCCGGCGGGTCCCACTCGTAGGTCACCTCGGTCTCCGCGTTCGTGAAGCTCGACGGGATCGTCACCTGGCTAGCGGGGTAGCCGTTGAGCGGGATCGGCTCGAACTCGTAGTCGCGGTAGCCCATCAGGTTGCCGCCGTCGGGCTTATAGCCCGTCGGGTCCCAGTTGGTCTCGGCGACCGTCCGGTCGAGCCGCCGGCCCACCGGAATGTTGTTGCCGAACTCGTCGCGCTCGTACAGGATGGTGTAGAAGCGCGACTCGCCCCACGAGGCACCCCACCGGATCAGCTGCTGGCTGTTCGGATCGACGACCAGCAGCCCGTCGTCGGGCATCGTCAGGCCACCGATCGGGCTCACCGGGTCGAGACTGGCGTCCTTGGGCATCGGCAGCAGCGCCAGCTGCGTGTCACCGGCCGTCCACCAGGCGCCGAACCCGAGCGGCAGCTTGTCGAAGCCCTCGTAGACGGTGAGCGCCGACGAGCCTGAGTCGGTGCCCAGCCACTTGAACGCGTCGAACGTCGGCAGGCCCGGCAACCGCACATGATGCAGATAGGACCGTGGCTGGCCGCTGACCGTGGAGGGTTGCAGCCACAGGTCGACGTCGCCGCGGTAGGAGAAGGCGTGCATGCCGATCACGTCGCCGTTGGCGCCGGTCACGGCGTGCGGCAGCGACGCGTCACTGAAATCCTCGTCGATGTTGCGCAGCGTCATCGGGCTGATGATCGACCGCTGCGTCAGGGGCTCGAGGATGCCGGTCCGCTCGCGGGCACGCCGGATCGCGGTCAGCACCGCGTGGTCGTCACCGGTGCCCTGGCCCAGCTGCTGCTCGCGCTCCCGGAGGTACTGTGCCTGCGGGCCCATCGGCGCCTCGATGTACGGGCCGGGGTAGGCCAGGAACTCGGCGAGCACCTGCTGGCGGGCCAGCGGCGCGTACGTGTGGTCGCCGTCCAGCCGGGAGCGTTCCAGCTGCGCCATGCGTGCACGGTCACGCGCGTGACGGTCCAGCGAGTCGGGGCGGGTCAGCCGATGGGCCATCCGCGCTCCAACTTGAGCAGCCCGGTCGCCGGGCCGGTCTCGATGACGGCGTTGCCGTTCGGGTCGACGCGCAGCACCACCGGCGCTCCGTCGATGGTGGCTTGGAAGCGGTAGACGGCACGCGGCCTCGCGGGGCCACCACACGACACCACCACCACGGCGGTCGCGCCGACGCGCCACCCGGCGCCCACTGTCTTGAAGAACACGACGTCGCTGCGCAGTCGCCACAGGATGCCGTCGGTGACCGGATCGTCGGCGGTCACACCGGGTGGCGGCGTCAGCTGGCCCCACAGGGTGTTGCGGCCGTAGCCGCCGGGGGTGACGGGGAACGGGTGAGCGCCGGTCTCCATCGCCACCACGCGCTTGCGCAGGTCGATGGTGGAGTCGACGTGATCCATGCGCCGCGGGTGCTTCACGCAAGCTCACCGCCCGGCCAGTCGAGCGTCGCCGAGTAGTGCACGCCGTCCGGCGCCGTGCTGGTCACGTGCACCAGGGCGTCGTCGCCGACGAAGATGTGCGACGGGTAACGGTCGGCGCCGTCCACCATGTCGAAGTAGCGCCCGGCCGGCGCGGACGGGGCGGTGTCGACCGGCAGCTGGTAGGTGACCTCGCCGCCGGTCATCGCCACGTTGGTCAGCATCACGATCACCCGGTCGGCCACCCACCGATACATCGCTCCGGCGCCAAGGTTCACCCACGGCTCGGTGCGGCCACCGGCCGGGTCGTCGTAGAACTTGTGCGCACGGGTCTCCATCGCGGTCAGCCGCCGGTTGAGCCCGGCCTGCACGTCGGTGATCGACGGCTTGAGCTTCACGAGCCCGGGTCGGACTGGTCGAAGCCGAGCGTCAGGTCGGGCACGCAGTCCATCGTCGTCTTGACCTGGCCGCTGGCGGCCGCGGCCAGGCTGACCTTCATCACGCGGGCGGCGACGTCGACCAGCATGTATCCGCGCTTGCAGGCCGCCCGGATCGTGTCGCCGACCGTGAAGTCGTCGATGTACCGGTAGGGCTGCTCGGCGGCCGGGTCGCCCGTGCCGTTCTCGGCGACCGGGGTGATGGTGATGAAGTCCGGCGGGTCGGAGTACGTGTCGACGTACAGGTCCGCCTTCGCTTGCAGCACGTTCTGCGGGTCCTTGCTGTTCGACGACTCCCAGCCCTCGTAGATGCCGTACTTGAGCCAGCTGGCCTCGTTGTGCGCCATCGCGCGACGCGCCGTGTCGCCGCTGTTCTTCTCGCCGCCCGGGTAGACCTCCACCTGATAGTTGACGACCGAGTTGCCGTCCGGCGTCCACTCGAACCCGTCGAGGTTGTTGCGCCCGAAGCCGTGGTGAAAGATCACGTCGCCGGACCGGTCGACACCGCGCTGATCCCACGCGTTCAGCTCGCAGTAATAGCCGGGCTGCCAGGTGCTCGTCACGCCCGGATGGTCAGCGTCGACCGGCCGCAGATCCCACTCGGGGCCAACGATGGCCTCCCCGAGCTGCTGCACGGTCTCCCACACCACCTGGCCGCGCGTTGCCACCGACCACAGGCCGTCACCGGGCTGCGGGTTCTGCATGTCCGCCGGCTTCGGGCCGGTGTGCGTCGACTCGTCGGTCCCGAAGAAGATGCCGGGGTGCGGGATGCCGCGGGCCAGCTGCTCCTGCAACGGGATCGCCGACTCGGCCAGCTGCCACAGGCCGCGGCCGTCGATCGGGAACCCCTTGAGCACCCGGTCGCCGTAGCGGTGGTTGTTCTTCTTCCACCAGATCGTCGGGTCGTGCGCGTTGATCTGCACCGCCGGGTCACCGTCAGCGGTCGACGACCAGGTGGGAGTCAGCATCACGCCCCAAAACTCGAGGTGGCCGTTGTAGAACACCTTGAGCATCCGCTCCAACGGCTTGACCTCGATCACGTTCGGGTCGTAGACGCTGAGCTTGAGCGTGGCGGTCCGGGAGTCCATCAGCGGGATATCGACGCCGCCGCCCTCATGCTGCCAGCACGTCGCCTTGACGACACCCAGCAGGTCGGTGATCTGAAACAGCAGCACGCGCCTACTCGAACGCCGGGTACCAGCTGGCCGCCATCGCCGCGCCGACCACGCCAACGTTGTTGTCGCCGGGCGCCAGTCCGGGCACGTACTCGTCCCACCATGTCGACCCGGTGGTGTCGAAGCCGGTCATGGCGTCGAAGCCGCCGATCCTGGCGGTGCGGGCCTTGAAGTCGACGACGAGGACGCCGCCGATGTGCGCGTCCAGCCCGTTGAAGATCAGGTACTTGTCGAGGGTGCCGTTGTAGACCTGCACGGTCGCCGCGGCCACCGTCAGGTTCAGTGTCGGGTCGGTGTCGGCGTCACCCGAGTTGTGCAGCACCACCGAGTCGCCGTCCGCCGCGGCCGCGGCGCCCAGCTGGTTGTAGTAGACCCGCGCGTCGGACATGCGCAGCGACAGCGTGAAGTCCCGTTGGAACGGCCGGACGGCCTGCGGGCCGGTGGTCTGCTCGTCGTCAGCGTCGAAGCTGAGGATGCGACCATCCATGAAGAAGTCGGTCCCGAGCCACACGCGCTGCTCGGCGTTGCGCTCACGGCACGCCGCCCGGAGCGCCTTCGCCGTCTGCCGCAGCCCGGCCAGCGTGCGGGCCTGCACCGTCCCCTCGTACACGACGGTCTTGCCGCGCGGCGCCCCCGGCAGCACGGTCTCGCCGCGCCGGCCCGTGTTCGTCTGGCGGGTGTCGTCGGCGTCGGCCAGCGAGTGCAGGCCGGTGACACGCGTCAGCCGGATGCGCGGCTCGGCGGTCAGGACGTTCATCGCCACGCCGTTGATCGTGTGGGTGGCCTCGACGCCGGGGTACCCGTCGATGAGTGCCATGCTCAGCCTCCCCTGCGGTCCATTTCGCGGGCCAGCTGCACGGCGAGCACGCGAGCGTCCGGCAGATCACCGCCGGGCGCGGGCGGAATGTGAAAGTGGTTCTCGCGTCCACCACCGGCCAGCGCCAGCGCCGGACCGCCGCGCAGAGCGGCCGCTGCGCCGCCCCGCGGCATCGCGCCGACGATCGCACCGGCCAGCTGCCGCAGGACGCTGGATCGCAGCGGAATGACCGCCTCGCGGCCGGCCTCGCCGATCTGCGCGAGCGTGGCGCCGCGCGTGACGCCACCAGCAGCGAGCTTCGGGATCAGCGGCACCGCCGGAATGTCCGGGATGCCGAGCTTGTGCCCGGCGATGTTGATGTTCGGCAGCTTGTTGATGAGGCCGATGATCGTGTTCAGCGCCCGCAGCCACAGGTTCGCCGCGTCGATGATGAGGTTGAGGTAGCTCTTGACGACGCTGAGCACCCCGCCGAACACGCGCTTGACGATCCCGCCGACACCCTCGAAGCCGCGACGGATACCACCCACGAACGCGTCGATGATCCCTCGGACGGGCGCGATCGCCTTCGAGAACACGCCCCGGATCAGCGCGAACGCCGCGGCGATCAGCTTCCCGGCCGCCGACAGCGCTGAGCCGATCCTCGCGCCGAGCCCGCGAGCGATCCTGACCACCGTGTCGATCGCGTTGCGGACGATCCTCGGCAGCCGCTCGAACACGGCGCCGAACACGCGGGTGATGACCCCGCCGGCCGACGAGAACGCCTTGCCGAGACCGGGCAGCGCCTCGATGATCCGGGTGAACAGCGGCCCCAGGAGCTCCAACGGCTTGAACGCCAGTCGCAGCACCGTGCCGAACGGGAAGAACACGGCCAGCAGCGACCGGATCGGCGCCGGGATCTTGTTCAGCAGCCCGAGCACGAAGTTGATGGCGAGCAGCAGCAGGTTGAAGGTGTCGAGCACCACCTTGATCGCGGGGGCGACGAACTGGATGGCCTGCAAGAACGCGGCGCCGAGCAGCACCAGGAAGCGGACCAGGCTCTTCACGGCGGGCAGCGTGTCCTTGAAGAACTTGCTGATCGTGTTCTTGCCCTTCGCGCTCTTGAGGAACGCGGTGAACGTGTCGACGCCCTTGGTCAGCGACCCGAGCAGGCTGTTGCCGGACGGCGCCGCCGCGCCGACGAACGCCAGCAGCGCCCGGCCGACCGCCTTGACCAGACCCCAAATCGCGGACAGCGAGTCGAGGAACGGCTTGGCCGCCTTGCGCATCGACTCGATGTTGCTGGTGCCCTCGCGCAGCCCGTGCAGGCCGCCGGCCAGGGACTTGAAGCCGTGCACCAGTCCTGGCAGGAACGTCAGCGCGATGTTGCGCATGATCGCCAGGAAGTCCGGGAAGATGCCGCCGAGCGCACGGCCGACCTGAAGGGTGGCGGCGCCGAACTCGCGCATCGCCCGGGCCCACAGCGGATCACCGGTCAGGTCGGCGAACAGCTTGCGGACGTTCTGCCCGTAGATGGTGCCCAGCTGGCTGGCGAAGCTCTTGACGCGGTCGAGGCCGCCGTGCACCGAGTCGAGCCCGGCGACCACCGCGTTGATGACCGGATCGGTGATCGACTGGCCGAGCTTGCGCAGGATCGGGCCGGCCTTGACGATCTTGTCGAGCAGCCGCTGCTCGCCGTCCGACAGCTTCGCCAGGTCCCGCAGGTAGATCGCCATGGGCCCCGACTGCTCGGCGAACGCGCCGGACTGCTTGTCGGTCGCCGTCTTGAGGTCGTGCGTGGCCTCGGTGACGCGCTGGTTGGCGTCCCGCAACGCGTTCCGCGCAGAGACCACCTGAGGGTTCTGATGGACGCCCTGGGCCTCGACCACCGACAGGGCCTTCTGAGCGTCGGAGGCGCGACGCAAAGCGTCAACGTAGGGCTGGAAGGCACGAATGCCCTGCTGCTGGAAGTCGTTGTTGGTCTTGTTGGCGTCCGCGAGGTTGTTCGTCGCCTGGGTGACCGCCTCGACCGACTGCTTCTCCGTCAGCCGTGCCCGCTGCACCGCGAGCACCTTCTGCTCAAGGGCCAGCTCGTCGTCGCCGGACAACGCCACCCCACCGGCGGCGGCGGCGCCGCGCAGCGCCGCCTTCAGCTTGGAGTCGTCGGCCTTGACGTTCGTGAACCGCTTGAACAGCGAGTCCAGGGAGTTGGCGGTCAGCCCCGCGCTCTTGCGGAAGTCGTCGAGATCCTGCTGGGCCTGCCGCGTGTTGAGCTTCGCCTCCGCCACCGACAGCCGCGCCGACTGCACGTCGAGCACCGCCTGGCGGGCACGCTCCGCGGCGTCGCGCATCGCCGTGTACGCCGCCGACTCCTGCTCCCCCAGGTTCTTGGCGGCGTCCGCCTGCTCCTGCTGGGCCTTGGTGATGCCGTCCGCCGCGTCCTGCTCCGCCTGGCGCAGCTGGTCGCTGGCGGTCTTGCGGGCTTCGAGCGCGTCGCGCAGCGTGTTGTGCGCGTTGCGCAACGCCTCCGCGGCCTGCCGCGCCTTCTCGTCGGCCTGCGCCCCCTTCCGCGTGTCGGCGTTGATCGCGGCCTGCCGCTCCTGACGGACCTTGAGCACCGCGGCGACACGCTGGATGACGGCGACGAGGCCGAGCAGCAGCGGACCGGCCACACCGGCCAGCGCCGTCACCAGGCCACCGATCGCGCCGATCGCGCCGACCAGGCTGGCGGCCAATGCCAGGAACGCCGGGATGAGCAGCGTCAAGATGATGATGCCCATGCCCTGCAAGATCGGGTTGACCTGCTTGACCGCCCCGAGCAGCCCCGAGAACTGCTGATTGAGCCCGCCGGTCGGCGCCGCCGCCTTCTCCATCACCGAGCCGACGTTCCCCGCCTCCCGGGCGACACCAGTCAGCACCGCGGCGACGTCGCCGACGTCGCGCGACGCGGCCGGGGTGCGGAACACCTTGGACAGCTCGGCCTTCAGGATCGCCAGCCGCGCGAGCGACCGGTCGATCTGCACGTTGACCTCCGGCGACACCTTCTCCCGGTCGATGGCGTCCAGGCCGGCCTGCATCGCGGCGAGCTTCGCCGTCGCCTCCGTCAGCCCCTGAATCTCGACGCGTGGCGACGCCTTCGTCTTGCCGGTCTCGATCACCTTCCGGGCGATCCGGTTGAGCGCCTGCTCGGCGTCGCGCGAGTCCCCCGTCACCTTCAGCAGCAGCTCCCGGACGTCCATTAGTCCAGATCCTCCCAGGCGTCCTCGTCGAACTCGCCGGCCACCCGTCCACCATCGGCCGCGATCGCGTCTTTCGTGAGGTCATCCATCAGGCTGCGAAAGTGCTTGGCCTCACCATGCTGGGCGGTGCGCATCACCACCGCCTGCTCGGCGAGCGCTTCACGGTGACGGCGCACGGACGCTTCGAGCAGGCCAGTCACCCGGGGGATCGTCAGGCCGCCCTCGCCATCCACGTTCGCGGTCGCGTCAAGCAGGTCGTCTACTCCGATGCCGCCGTACTCGCTGAGGAGTCGGTCGGCGACGAAACCCCAGAGGTCAGCTGATTCGCCACCGCGCTGCTCGCCGCCGCCTTGAGCAGATCGGTGTCCACCAGTTTCCCCAACCCCTGGAGGAGATCGAAGCCGTTGACGCGCAGCACGGTCTCGAACGCCGACCGGATCTCCGGGACGGTCGGTGACGTGTCGGCGGCCGCGTCGTACTCCCCGGCGGCCAGCGCCTCGGCGGTCACGTAGCCGCGGAACTCGTGGAGCGGCATCAGCCTGGGCAGGAACACACCGAGCACGCCGTGCACCTGCTCGCCGAGCATGCTCACGATCCCGGCGCCGTCGCTGACCGACGAGCCGATCAGCCGGTCGAGGGTGCGTCCCAGCTTGTTCTCGAGGTAGCCGATGCGCTGCGCGTACACAGCGTAGGAGTGCTGGCCCAGCTGCACGTGCGGCACGTGCGGGTCGATGGTGGACGGCTCCGGGGCCGCGTGAAGGGTGGGGGTGCTCATGGCCGGGAGCGTACCCGGCAACGCAAGCGGGCCGCACGTTGGCGGCCCGCTTGGCGGCTCCGGGGGGAGGCGGTGTGGCTCAGGTGAGCGCGATGGTCCCGGCGTGCTCGTCGAACCAGGCGCCGTACTCCTCGCCCTCCGGCTCGCCGGCCAGGGGGAACGCGGTGAACGTGATGCCGGACGCGGTGAGGGCGCCCTTGGCCTGCTCCATGCTCACGTCGTCGGCGCTGATCTGCGCGACGTACAGGACGCCCATGAAGAACCGGCCGCGCTCGGCGCCACCGGCGCCTTCGAGGACGACGCCGGAGGACTTCGACCGGCGGCTGATGAACGCGAACCGGTACTGCACCGGGTCGCTGAACGAGCCGAACGCGATCTTGTCCTGCGCCGACGCGCCGGTGGCCGCGGCGATCGCCTCCACGCTCGGGGCGTTCTCCATCATCTGCAACGTGTCGGGGCGGAACTCGGCGACCGACAGCTCGATCGTCCGGGTGATCGACGTGATCTCCTCGATGACGTTGGCCTGCAACTGCTGGATCTCGTAGCCCGCGGTCTCGAACCCGCGGCTGTACGTGAACGACTCCTTGGTGGCACCGACGTCCGTCCACCCGGCCTTCGGCGCGTACGGGGCCACCATGTCGATCACGTCGTCGATCGAGGCCGGCTTGTCGACCGGCGTGTCACCGGTGGCGGGGCCGCGCAGGATGCGAACGGCGCCACCCAGCAGGTTGTCGATGTTGTAGGGGAAGGCCCCCGTGACTGCGGGCATGGCTCAGGTCTCCTTCGTGGTCAGTCGCCGCCGTTGGCGGGCGGCTCGGGGTCCTTGATGGTGAAGCGGTGGCCGGTCCAGTCCTTCGCGGTCTTGGCGTCCCGGTCGGACACCTCGACCTCCTGGCCGGGGACGAACACGTGGGCGCCGATGCGGACGCGCGTCGCGCGGTCATCGCTGCTGCCGTGGTAGGTGACGAGCTTCATGCCCAGGGGTCCTCCGACTCGATGGTGACGGGCTCGCCGACGATGATCGTCGCCACCGCCTCGCGGCCCTCGGTGCCGTCCGCGTACCGGACGAACGGGCGGGTGTAGTCGATGGTGTGCTGCGGGCTCGCCATGGGGATTCGCCCCCCGAGGCTACCGTCGCCCAGCAGAGAAGCCGACAGGTCGTCCATGATGCCGCGCAGCTGGTCGGCGGCGGCGGACGGGTCACGGTTGTCGACCATGACCGACAGGCCGACCGTGTGCACCTTGACCATCGTCTGCTGCATGCCCGCCATCGGCAGCCGCGGATCGGCGGGGGCGACGGCGCTGGTCTGCACCTCGACCACCACGTCCGGCAGCGCCTGCGTTTTCTCGGCGGGCAC
>NZ_JAICZA010000133.1 GCF_025933915.1 Mycobacterium sp. | reverse complement strand
GCACCTGTACCTGTCCCCGATCATGACCGCGACCACCGGGTCGAGCCACGGCTACGACGTCACCGACCCCACGACGGTGTCCCCTGAGCTCGGCGGCCGTGACGGCCTGGCCCGGCTGTCGGCGGCGGCCCGGGCGCGTGGCCTCGGCATCGTCGTCGACATCGTGCCCAACCATGTCGGAATCGACCGGCCCCGGCAGAACCCGTGGTGGTGGGACGTCCTGCGCAATGGCCGTTCTTCGCCCTACGCAACGTTTTTCGACATCGACTGGGACCTCGACCCGGACGGCCGCATCGTGCTGCCGGTCCTGGGCTCCGACGACGACGCGGCCGACCTCACCGTCGACGGGGACCTGTTGCGCCTGGGCGATCTGGCGCTACCGATAGCACCCGGCACCGCCGGAGGCAGCGGCGCGCAAGTGCACGACCGCCAGCACTACCGGCTGGTGGGCTGGAAAAACGGCGTGTGCGGCTACCGCCGGTTCTTCTCGATCACCTCGCTGGCGGGCCTGCGCCAGGAAGATCGCGCGGTCTTCGACGCCACCCACGCCGAGGTCGGGCGCTGGTTCGCCGACGGGCTCGTCGACGGTGTGCGCATCGATCACCCCGACGGCCTGTCCGATCCGTGCGGCTATCTGGCGTGGCTGCGTGAACTGGTCGGCCCGTCGGCCTGGATCGTGATCGAGAAGATCCTGGCGGTCGACGAGGCGCTCGAGCCCACCCTGCCGGTCGGCGGCACCACCGGGTACGACGTGCTGCGCGAAATCGGCGGCGTCTTCCTGGATCCGCAGGGCGCACCGGCGCTGACGGCGCTGGTGGAGTCCTCCGGCGTGGACTATCAGGGGCTGCCGGACATGCTGGCCGACCTCAAGATCCGTGCGGCCACCGACACGTTGGCAAGCGAGCTGAGCCGGCTGCACCGCAGCATCGTCGCCGCCGCCGGCGCCGATCACCCGCTGCTGCCCGAGGCGGTGGCCACGCTGCTCACCCACATCGGGGTCTACCGCAGTGACTACCCCGGCCTGGTCCCGCTGCTGCCCACCGCGTTGGCCGAAACCGAGGCGGCCGCACCGCAATTGGGGCCGGCGCTGCAGGTGCTGGCCGCGGCGCTCGCCCGCGGCGGTGAACCGGCCACCCGGCTGCAGCAGCTCTGCGGGGCCGTCACCGCCAAGGCAACCGAGGACTGCCTGTTCTACCGCGACGCCCGGCTGGTTTCGCTGAACGAGGTGGGCGGCGAGCCGCACCGCTTCGGTGTCGGTGCGGCCGAGTTTCATCACCGCGCCGCCACCCGCGCCCGATTGTGGCCGCAGACCATGACGACGCTGACCACCCATGACACCAAGCGCGGCGAGGACGTGCGCGCCCGGATTTCGGTGCTGTCCCAGGTGCCGTCGCTGTGGGCCGAGTTCGTCGCCCGGTGGGAGATCGCCGCCCCCTCGCCCGACCCGGCGACCGGACGATTCCTGTGGCAGAACATCTTCGGCGTGTGGCCGGTCAGCGGTCTCGAAAAAGGAAAGGTCACCGGCGAGCTGCGCGACCGGCTGCACGGCTACGCCGAGAAGGCCATCCGGGAGGCGGCCTGGCACACCTCGTGGAACGATCCGGACGCCGACTTCGAGGGTGCGGTACACCGCTGGCTGGACACGGTGCTCGACGGCCCGGTGGCCGGTCAGCTGACCGAGCTTGTCGCGCAACTCAATCCGCACGCCGCGAGCGACGCGCTGGGCCAGAAGCTGCTGGCGCTCACCGTGCCCGGCATACCGGACGTCTACCAGGGCACCGAGCTGTGGGACGACAGCCTCGTCGACCCCGACAATCGCCGCTCGGTCGATTACGCCGCCCGGCGCGCCGCCCTGCGGGCGCTGGAGCACCCGAAAATCCGGGTCGTCACCACCGCGCTTCGCGTGCGGCGCGCCCATCCGGACGGCTTCCTGCAAGGCGACTACGTCCCGCTGCTCGCCGACGGCGACGCCGCCGATCACGTGCTGGCCTTCCGCCGGGGCGAGGACATCGTGGTCGCGGTGACCCGCTGGACCGTGCGGCTGGCCGAAACCGGCTGGGGCAACACCGTGTTGCCGCTGCCCGGCGGCACCTGGAAGGACACGCTCACCGGGGCGGTCGCGGACGGACCGACCTCGGCGGCCCAGTTGTTCGCCGGGCTGCCCGTCGTGCTGCTGGAACGCCATCATGACTGACTTCGGGGTCTGGGCACCCACGCCCGAGCTGGTTCGGCTCGACGTCGACGGCCGGGTGCACGCGATGACGCGCTCGGCGGACGGGTGGTGGCATGCGACCGTGGACACCGCGCCGGAGGCCCGCTACGGATACCTGCTCGACGACGACCCCACCGTGTTGCCCGATCCGCGCTCGCCCCGCCAACCCGACGGCGTGCACGCGCGCTCGCAGCTGTGGGATCCGGCCGGCGCGACGTGGACCGACACCGGGTGGGCCGGCCGGCCGGTCGACGGCGCGGTGATCTACGAGCTACACGTGGGCACGTTCACCGAGGACGGGACCCTCGACGCCGCCATCGAGAAGCTGGACTACCTGGTGGACCTCGGCGTCGACTTCGTCGAGCTGATGCCGGTGAATTCCTTTGCCGGCAGCCATGGTTGGGGCTACGACGGGGTGCTGTGGTACAGCGTGCACGAACCCTACGGCGGTCCCGACGCGCTGGTGCGCTTCGTCGACGCCTGCCACGCAAGGGGTTTGGGGGTGCTGATCGACGCGGTGTTCAACCACCTCGGCCCGTCGGGCAACTACCTGCCGCGGTTCGGCCCCTACCTGTCCTCGGCGAGCAACCCGTGGGGTGAGGGCATCAACATCGCCGACGCCGACTCCGACGAGGTCCGCCGCTACATCATCGGCTGCGCGCTGCGCTGGATGCGCGATTTTCACGCCGACGGCCTGCGGCTGGACGCCGTCCACGCACTGGTGGACACCACCGCTATCCATATCCTCGAGGAACTCGCCACCGAAACCGAATGGCTGGCACGGCAGTTGGGACGCCCACTGGCGCTGATCGCCGAGAGCGACCTCAATGACCCGCGGCTGATCACCCCCCGCGGTCGCGGCGGCTACGGTCTGGCCGCGCAATGGGCCGACGACATTCATCACGCCGTCCACACCGCGGTGTCCGGCGAGCGCCAGGGCTACTACGCCGACTTCGGCAGCCTGGCCACCCTCGCGCACACGCTGCGCCACGGCTTCTTTCACACCGCGACCTATTCGTCGTTCCGGCGTCGCCGCCATGGCCGGCCGCTCGACACGACCGAGAAGTCCGGCATCCCGGCCACCCGGCTGGTCGCCTACACCTGCACCCACGATCAGGTCGGCAACCGCGCCCTGGGAGATCGGCCCTCACAGAGCCTGACCGGCGGACAGCTGGCCATCAAGGCGGCCCTGACACTCGGATCGCCCTACACCGCCATGCTTTTCATGGGCGAGGAATACGCGGCGTCCACACCGTTCCAGTTCTTCAGCTCGCATCCCGAACCGGAGCTGGCCCGCGCCACCGCCGAAGGCCGCAAGGCAGAGTTCGCCGAACACGGCTGGGACGCCTCAGAGATCCCCAACCCGCAGGACCCCGAGACGTTCGCGCGCTCCAAGCTGGACTGGGGCGAGGCCGCAACCGGTGAGCACGCCCGCCTACGCCGCCTGTATCGCGACCTGATCGCGTTGCGGCGCAACCACCCGGACCTGGCCGACCCCTGGCTGGAACACCTCACGGTCGACTACGACGAGGACCAGGGCTGGATCGCCGTGGTGCGCGGGCGGCTGCGCATCGTGTGCAACCTGGGCACCGAGCCGGTGCGGGTGCCCGTCGGCGGTGACGTGGTGCTGGCCTGGGGGCAGCCGGCCGTCGATGCCGACGGCACTGTGCTGCAAGGCCATTCGTTCGTCATCCTCTCGGTGCCCGACAGGCCTGTGGATAACTGAGTGGCGGCCGCGCGGGTGACCCCCGATGATGCGGCCATGAGTCATTCTGAATTCGGTCACAAACTCCGACGGATCTGCTGGCACGGGCCGGCTCGCCGCACCACCAAGGTCAACCCGGCGCCGGCTCGGCGCACCGTGCGCCGCGACCCGCCGCCGAACGCCACCATCGAGCTGTTGTGGACCGGCCCCGGGCCGGGTGACGACGACGTGTGACCCGCGGCTACACGATGGGGCGGACGGCGGGCCGCACCGCCTGGGCCACCGCGTCGGCAAGGGGGTCGATCTCATCGGTGGCCAGGTCGGAGATCGTGATGCGGATGCCGGCCGGCGTCCGCATCCGGAACCGGGCGCCCGGCGCCGCGGCCCAGCCCGCGCCGAGCAGTCGGGAAATCGCGACCGCCTCGTCGGGGACCGGAACCCACACGTTGAGCCCGGAACGCCCGTGGGCGTCGAGCCCGCGCTCGGCCAGGGCGCCGCACAGCCGCGAACGGCTGGCCGCATAGCGCCGCTCGGCGCTCGCGATCAGCTCCGATGCCGCCTCGTCGGACCACAAGCCGAGGGCCAGCCGCTGCAGGAGATGGCTCACCCAGCCCGGCCCGAGCCGCAAGCGGCCGTGCACGCGCTCGACGGTCCGATGATCGCCCGCCAGGACCGCCACGCGCAGGTCGGGGCCGTAGGCCTTGGACGCCGAGCGGACGAACGCCCAGTGGTCGGTGCAGCCGGCCAAGGTGTGCAGCGGCGCGCCGGCGATGCCTGCGCAATGATCGTCTTCGACCAGCAGCACGTCGTGGGTCCGGCGGGCCAACTCCGCACGCAGGCTATCGGCGCGGTCCGCCGATAGCGCGGCGCCGGTCGGGTTCTGCGCGCGGTTGGTCAGGACCAGCGCGCGCACGCCGCGCCCCAGCGCCCGGGCCAGGTCGGCGGTCAGCGGCCCGTCGTCGTCAACTCGCACCGGTTCGGCCGAAAACCCCAGGGCGGCAAGAAGATCGAGCAGGTTGGCCCAACCCGGGTCCTCGACGGCGACTCGATCGCCGGGACGCAGATGCGCGGTGAGCGCGCGTTCGATGCCGTCCAGTGCGCCGCTGGTCACCGCCAGGTGATCGGCGGGGACCCCGTCGGCGGACAACGCGTGGCGGGCGAACTCCCCCAGCGCCGGCGAAATGGCCGGCTCGCCGTAGAGCACCGGCCGAGCGGGTGCCGGACCGGGCAGGGGGGCGCCCGCGATCGGCAGCAGGGCCGGGTTCGGGTTGCCGGTCGACAGGTCGCGCACGCCCGCGGGGACATCGAGCCCGAGCAATGAACGCGGGGTGGTCGCCGGGCGGTGCCGCACCCGGGTACCGCGGCGGCCGGCGGTCTCGACGGCCCCGCGATCGCGCAGCAGGCGGTATGCCGCGGCGGCGGTGTTGGCGTTCACGCCCAGATGCGTGGCCAGCTCGCGGACCGGAGGTAGCGCGTCGCCGGGCGCCAGGGAGCCGGCCGAGATCGCCGCTTCGACGCTGGCGGCTATGGATTCCGCGCCGCTGCCGGTTATGCTTTTTTGTACTGCCACACAATATATTATGTACTAGAACGAAATAGGGGGCAATGCCGTGGAAACCGCATACTCACCGACGCCGCGCACCACGCCGACCCGTTATCGGGAGCGCGCACGCTATGACCGCCGCACCGTCCACGACATCCTCGACGAGGCGCTGATCTGCCACCTGGGCTACCTGAGCGCCGGCCGGCCGGTGGTGTTGCCGACGACGCACGCACGTCGGGACGAGACGCTCTACCTGCACGGTTCGAGCGGCGGCGGCCCACTACAGGCGGCCAAGGCGGCCAAGGCATCGGGGGCGGGCCTGCCCGTGTGCGTCACCGTCACCCTGGTCGACGGGCTGGTGCTGGCGCGCTCCGCGATGCACCACTCGATGAACTTCCGCTCCGTCGTCGTGGTGGGTGACGCGCGCATGGTCGACGATCCGACGGAGAAGTCGCGGGCGCTGGATTGCCTGCTCGATCACATCGCGCCCGGCCGCGCCGCCGACTGCCGGGCCCCGGATGCGCGCGAGCTCGCCGCGACCGGGGTGCTCGCGCTCGACCTCGTCGAGGTGTCGGCCAAGGTCCGCGGCGGTCCCCCGGTCGACGATCCGCAGGACCTTGGCCTGCCCCACTGGGCCGGTGTGGTGCCGGTGAGCCTGACGGCGGGGACGCCGGTGCCGGCCGGCGACCTCGATCCCGCCACCCGTGTGCCGGGGTACCTGCGGCAGCGCCGGACCTGACTCGCGGGGTGTTCACGCCTCCGGTCGGCGGCCGCGGGCACGCCGGGTGTTGTCCCACCAGGTTCCGACGAGCATGACAGTGCCGGCCCAGGCCATGCCCAGCAGCCAGCCGGAGAGCACATCGCTGACGTAATGGACTCCCAGATAGACACGCGAGAACCCGATCACGAACGCCGAGCCGATCGCGACGGCCCACACCGTCACACGCCCGGTCCACCCCGGGATCAGCCAGCGGGTCAGCATCCACGCGGAGATGACCATGATCGCGGCGGTGCCCGTCGCGTGGCCGGACGGAAACGAATACCCGTCCGCGTCGACGAGGGCGAAGGGCAGGGGCGGGCGGTTTCGGCCCACCAGGGCTTTGGCCGTGAAGAGCACCACCGGAACCCCGCCGCCACAAACCAGGGCGAGCACCACGGGCCGCCACGACCGGCGCCGCCAGCCGGCGGCGACGGAAATCGGCAGGGCGAGCGCCGCCAGGAAAAGGGGACTGCCCGCGTGAGTGACCGCCCGCA
Source organism: Mycobacterium sp. (assembly GCF_025933915.1). Taxonomy (GTDB): domain Bacteria; phylum Actinomycetota; class Actinomycetes; order Mycobacteriales; family Mycobacteriaceae; genus Mycobacterium. The sequence goes on along the minus strand of NZ_JAICZA010000133.1, from coordinate 6,321 downwards.
GGGCGGTGGTCAGCCACAGGTCACGGTGGGCGGCAAGCCAGCGAGTCACCGGGTGGTCGATGCCGACGATGCCGTCGCGCTCGAGCACGTCGTCGAGCACCTCGGTGAAGCCGACCGCCAGCGCCACGACCACCACCAGCCCGAGAAGCAATGCGACACCGGCAATCTCGCTCACCGGCAACCGGCGGGCCAGCGCCCGTCCCCGGTCGCCGATCCGGTCACGCACCCACGTCAGCGTCGCGCCGATCACGGCGGCGTTGGACACCCTGTCCCCGAGCCCCCGCAACAGGCGTCCGCGCCGGGCAACCCAAATCGCCGCCCACGCAAGCAGTAGGAGCAAGCCTATGGTGCCGGCGCTGACCGGCCCGAAACCGGCAGTACCGGGTCCATACGGCTCGTGCATGTGTCGCGGCCCGTGGTTTACAGCAGCAGGTAGCGGTAGGCGGGCGACCCGGGCTTCAGGGTTTCGACGTGCAGCCCCGTCGCGCATATTCGGGTCAGCAGGCCGTCCAGGTCGGCCGATGACCCCAACTGGATGCCCACCAGCGCCTCACCGGTCTCGCGGTTGTTGCGCTTGACGTACTCGAAGAGCGTGATGTCGTCGTTGGGTCCGAGCACCCCGTCGAGGAACCGGCGCAGCGCCCCCGGCTCCTGCGGGAAGTCCACCAGGAAGTAGTGCTTGAGGCCGAGGTGGACCAGGGAGCGCTCGAGCACCTCGCCGTAGCGCGAGACGTCGTTGTTGCCGCCCGAAATCAGGCAGACGACCGTCGAACCGGGTTCGATCTCGGCCTCCAGCAACCCCGTAACCGACAGCGCGCCTGCGGGTTCGGCGATGATGCCCTCGTTTTGGTAGAGGTCCAGCATCGCCGTGCACACCGCCCCCTCGTCGACCGCGGTGATCGAGACCATGTCGCCGGCGGCCGCCAGCGCCGCATAGGTCAGGTCTCCGGCCCGCCGCACCGCCGCACCGTCGACGAACTGGTCGACGTGATCCAGCGTCACCGGCTCGCCGGCGGACAGCGCGGCCATCATCGCCGCGGCGCCGGCCGGCTCGACGCCGAGCACCGACGTGTTGTCGGTCCGCTCGGCGAGATAGCTGGTGATGCCGGCGATGCAGCCGCCGCCGCCCACCGGGACCACCACCAGATCCGGCTCCCCCACCGACTTGTCGAGTTGATCGAGCAGTTCGACCGCGATGGTGCCCTGGCCGGCAATGGTGCGCAGATCGTCGTAGGGCGGCACCAACGTGGCGCCGGTGCTTTCCACGTCGGCCAGCGCCGCTTCGGCGGCAAGGTCATAGGTCGTGCCCCCGACGATCAGGTCGATGAACTCCCCGCCGTGGTAGCGGATCCGGTCACGCTTTTGCATGGGCGTCTTCGCGGGCACGTAGACGCGGCCGTGCACCTGCAACATCCGGCACGCGTAGGCGAAGCCCTGGGCGTGATTGCCCGCCGACGAGCACACCACGCCCGCGGCCAGCTCCGGCTCGGACAGCTGAACCAGCAGGTTGTAGGCGCCGCGGAGTTTGTAGGAGCGCACAATCTGCAGGTCCTCGCGCTTGAGATAGACCCGCGCGCCGGTGATCGCGGACAGCCGGTCGCTGAACTGCAACGGGGTCGGCGCCACCACGGCCGCGATCCGCTTGGCCGCGGTGTCGATGTCAGCCGCGGTCAGCGGAGGCAGCGGCGACATGCTCGGGCTCAATTCAGCGGACACTGATTAATGGTGCCATGCCAGCCGACCAACTCCGGAATTCAGCCGACCGGGGTCAGCACGAACACCGGGATCTGGCGGTCGGTCTTGGTCTGATACTCGGCGTATTCGGGCCACACCTCGACGGCCCGCTCCCACCAGGTGGCCTTCTCCTCGCCGAGGACCTCCCGGGCGTCGTAATCGCGGGTGACAGAGCCGTCCTGCAGCTCGACCCGAGGGTTCTTCGTGATGTTGTGGTACCAGACCGGGTTCTTCGGCGCCCCGCCCAGCGAGGCGACGACCGCGTACTGGCCGTCGTGCTCGACCCGCATCAGCGGTGTCTTGCGGAGTTTGCCGGTCTTGGCGCCGACCGTGGTCAGCAGGATGATCGGCTTGCCCTTCATGTCGGCGGCCTCGGCTCCCCCCGACGCGGCGTATTTGTCAGCTTGCTCGCGAGACCAATCCCACGGTGACGGCTCGTACTCTCCGGTAAGCGGCATGCCACCAACTTTAAGCGCGGCGTGCGGTGTGCGGTCCAGCGGCTTAGTCCCGGTCCTCGGGTTGGTGCGCGGCGAACGACCGAAGGCGGCGGCGCGTCTGGTGGTCGCCCGCCCCGGACTCGCCGTCGCTGTGCCTGCCGCGGGTGTAATCGCCTTGCCACGGCACTCGCTCGCTCGCGGCGCCGTCCGCCGCTTCCTGTTCGCGGCCCAGCGCGCCGCGCGAGCCGAGGAAGAACTCGTGCTTGCGGCGCAGTTCTTCGTCCGACTCGATCAGCCTGAGCTCGGGCGCGAACTCTTCCAGCTCGGCCCGGCGCTGCGGAACGATCATGCAGAGCGGCTCGTCGACCTCGAATCGCACCGGCATGAACTCACGAGTGAATTTCCAGTTCATGCTGAAACTCGAACTGGACCAATCGGTTTCGACGATGCCTTCCAACGGGGAGATGGCGTCCTTCGGATGGTTCGCGGGCCCGCGCACCAAGAGGTTGTAGCCGGGCGGAGTGCGAAACAGCATCGGCAGATGCCAGGTCAAGATGCCGAAGCCGAAGTGGCTGGAGGGCAGGAACTGGCCGCTCTGGCGGGTGTCGGGCGCGATCATCAGGTTCGTGCGGTCGTCGCCGCCCATCCACGTCGCGGTGAAGGCGTTCCGGTTGCGCACCTCCCAGCCGCTCTGGTTGGCGATGAGCATCGGCAGGCACCGGTGGGGCCAGCCTTGACGCATTTCCGACATCCACGTCCGCCCGATCGGCGCGGGAACGATCTGCGGCGCGATGTCATGGGTGATGTACCCGATCAGGGGGCGGGCCTGCCCAGTGGATTCCTCACTCATCAGATCCTCGCTTCACCGATAGGGCCAATGCACTATCGCGACCAAACGTTAACGGCCCGTGAACCCCGTCGCCGGGAACCGGTCATCCCTGCGTCCTGGCCAGCTCCGCGATGGTGTTGACGCGCCGGACAGCGGTGGCGATCTCGTCGGCGAACTCGCGTCGGCGTCGGGCGATATCCTCCTGCGCGGCACCGTCGACCAACTCGCGATGCCGCGCCAACCGCAGCGCCGTCTTGAACAGCTCCATCGACCGCGACTCGGCGCTGGCGATCCTGCGCTGCAGCTCCCACTGCTTGCCGACCTCGAGGCACTCGGCGAGAAACGCGTCCTCGTCGAACGATTCGTCCTCGTAGGCGGCGAGTCGGTCGGCGACGATGTGGTAGGCGTCCAGAAAGGGACGCAACACCAGGTGCGCCAGCAGGACGTCGGCCTTTTCCAGCAGGCCGCGCACGTCGGCCGCGCCGGCCGCCTTGTTGGTGTCTTCCACCCGCCCGATCAGGCGCACCTCGTCGGCGAGTTCCTTCTCGAACTGCGCGCGCGCCGAGAACAGGAACTCGAATTTCAGCAACTCGCGCAGGCGCAGCGCCTCATCGCGCACGGCCGTCGGTTGCACCAGGCCTTCCACCGCACCCTCGGCGTCTTCGACGGCGGCCAGCAATGCCGTCTCGGCGATCGCGCGGTCGACCACGATGTGGATGGCGGCGTTGCGGTAGAACGCGGCGACCAGATGCTGCTCCGCCCCGATGCCCCACACCGGTTCGGTGCCGGCGTCGTACACGCTGACGACGCCGGAGGCCACCAACTGGTGCAGGGTCCAGCGGATCGTGGAGCGATTCGTCAGGTCGGCGGCGCCGGCCACCGTCCAGTTGCGCGCCGCGATGTAGCTCGCCAGCGGCCGCACCGTGGCCAGCACCTCGCTGATGGACAGCGAGCGGTCGGCGCCCAGCAGCGCGAGGCTCACCACCGCGGTCGGGGTGACGGGCGTCGCACGGTTGATCCGGTGCTCGACGTCCAGCGCGATGCGTTCGATCTCGGTGCCCGTGCCGGACTCTGATGTTTTTTGTAAGGCGCGCAGCTCCTCGAGGCGCTTGCGCAGCGGCAGCGGTTCGCCGAAGTCGAGGTAGGCGCGGCCGAGCCGCTCACCCTGCTGCCGCGCCAGCCGGATCAGGAAGCGAAAGTCTTCGGGCCGCTTCGTCGCGCCGTAGGCCTCGGTGGTCATCGCCTCCACCTCGTGCAGCTGGTCGTACACGATCGAGGTCGGCACCAAATACACCTCGGGGCCGTCGATTTCGTCGACCGCGTCGGCGATGTACCGCAGGATCCCGAACACGGGCGGCCGCAGCTTGCCCGTCCTGGTTCGGCCGCCTTCGATGGACCACGTCAGGTTGGCGTGGTTTTGCACCAGCTGCGCGGCGTAGGCGCGCAAGACGAAGCGGTAGACGGGAATGTCCTTCGTCTGACGCCGGATGAAGATCGTCCCGGTTCGCTTGGCCCAGGCACCCATCGGGAAGAAGTTCAGGTTGGCGCCCCCGAAGGTGAGCGCGGGTGAGAGCCGGTTGGCCTGGATCACCTCGGGCAGCAGCAGCCCGTCCAGATACGAGCGATGCGAAAAGGCAAACGCCAGAGTCGCTTTGCGATCCAGGGTGCGCAGCTGAGCGATCTGATCCTCGTCGGTCAGCACGTCGTAGGCCCGCATCAGCCAGCAACTGAAGCTGCGCCAGGCCCGCACCGCCCGCTCGTCCAGCGAGGGCGCCATCTCCCGCAAATAGCCTGCGGCCTCGGCGCGCACGCCGGAAAGATCGCGCCCGAGCTCGTCGGCCAGCTTGCTCAGCCGCTCGCCATACCATGGCGCGCCCAACAGTTGGGCGACCTCGGCCGGGTCCGTCGACAGAGGTGACGTGGATTCCTCGAGAAGACCGCTGCGCTGCAACAATTTTCGCACTCCGACGCGACCGATCTCCCTGGCGCTCTCCACCGGCCCGCCCGTCATGCCGGCTGCACCGTTGCGGCGTCGGAAGGCTCGTGCACCTCCGGATGCGGGTCATCCGCGTAGAGCTGCTCGATCTCCTCGGCGTATTTCGTCATGATCGGCTTGCGTTTGAGCTTCATCGTCAGCGTGATCTCGTCACCACCCGGTTCCCACAGCGTGGGCAGGACGCGGAATCGTTTGATCTGTTCCACCCGTGAAAGTTTCGCGTTGCCCACCGCCACCCCGGCGGCGATCTGCGCGATGACCTCCGGGTCGGCCGCGAGGGCGGCGGGCGAGGCATCGGAGAGCCCGCGTTGGGCGGCATAGGGGCCGACGGAGTCGGCATCGAAGACCAGGAGCGCGGTGTTGTACGGCCGTCCGTCGCCGATGGTGATCATCACGCCGACCATCGGGCATGCGGCCAGGATCGAGTTCTCGATGTTGGCCGGTGACATGTTCTTTCCGGCCGCGTTGATGATCAGCTCCTTCTTCCGGTCCACCACCCGCAGGTAGCCCTGCGCGTCGGCCTCCAGGATGTCGCCGGTGTGCAGCCACCCGTCGGCGTCGATCGCCTCGGCCGTCTTCGCCGGTTCCTTGCGGTAGCCCTTCATCACCAGCGGGCCGCGCACCAGAAACTCCCCGTCGTCGGCGACCTTGCCCTGAAGCCCGGGGAGTAGCTTGCCGACGGAGCCCAGCCGCGCCTCGCGGGGATGGCTGACGGTGGCGACACAGCTCAGCTCCGACATCCCCCAGACCTCGGCGATCGGAATGCCGATGCCGGCGAAGAAGGCCAGCGTCTCCTTGGGGATCGGCGCCGCACCCGAGACCGCCCAGCGGAGTTCGCCGAAGCCCAGCCGCTCGCGCAGTTTCGACAACACCAGCTCGTCGGCCTTGGCCCATTCGGCGGCCAGGTCATCCGGCATCGCCGCACCGGCCACCAGGGCCGCGGCGCGCTTGGCGGCCACCGACATCGCCCACTGCAGCGCCTGGCGCGTGACGTCGTCCGTCTCGCTGGCGATCGTGAATTCGATTCCCGCCTTGAGCTTTTCCCATACCCGCGGCACCGCTCCCCACACCGTGGGCCGGGCATCGGGCAGCGCGGCGGCGATGGCGCGTGGGTCGGAGACCACGGTCACCAGGGCGCCGAACACCTCCAGGCTGTACAGGCCCATCACCCGGTCGGCGATGTGGGCCGTCGGCAGAAACGACGTGACCCGGTCGCCGAACCGGCTCGGCAGGACGGCGTCGAGCGCGTACGCCTCGAACAGCAGATTGGCGTGGGTCATCTCCACGCCCTTCGGGTTTCCGGTGGTCCCGGAGGTGTAGATGAG
>NZ_JAICZA010000263.1 GCF_025933915.1 Mycobacterium sp. | reverse complement strand
GTAGCGGGGACAGGATTCGAACCTGCGACCTCTGGGTTATGAGCCCAGCGAGCTACCGAGCTGCTCCACCCCGCGTTGGTGAATGCCAGGCTACCGAACCGGTGTCACGGCCACCAAATCGCACGCTCAGCGGGGTCGGCGGGCTCGCTCACGCCTGGCTCAATGGGAAGGCGGGTTCAGCCCGTACCGCCGCGCGATGTCGTCCATCCAGACGGGGGACCCGTAGGTCAGCCCGTATTTGTCGGCCAGTTCGCCGAACTCGGGCAGCTCGTGCAGTGGCTTGCCGACCGGGTCGTCGGCGTGCTCGAGGAGCAGCTCACCGAGTTCGCGGAAATAGTTCTCGAACCCGCCCGGCGTGATGATCTCGACGATGCGGCCCGGCTCGGTGCCGGCGTTCCACATCGCGTGCATCTGCCCGCGGGGCTTGGTGATGTAACCACCGGGCCCGAGAACGACCTCGCTGTCGTCGGAGCGGAAGCCGATCTCGCCCGCCAGCACGATGGAATGCTCGTCCTCGCGGGTGTGCCGATGCGCCGCGGTGAGCAGGCCGACCTCGAACGGGTGCTCGACGATGGACACCTCGCCCCCGTTGGTCTTGCCGGACAGCTTGAAGACCGCCCCAAAACCAGGCAGGGCAACGTAATCGCCTTCGCCGGGGCGGACCACCGTGACCCCGATTGCGTTCGCGTCGCTCATCTGACGTTCGCCCTTCTTCAGAACCCGACCGCGGTCGCGGTGGGCGCCGTGTCGTCCCGAGGCGGCCAGAGCGGCTGCGGCACTTCGACACCGAAGGGCTTGTCCCAGCCGTTTCGGGATGAAACCTCGTGCACGGGATGGCGGTTGGCCGCGACACCCCATTTGCCCCGCGGGTAGCCGAGGGCCAGCATCGCCGACATCGCCCAGCCCTCCTCGACGGGCACGCCCAGTAACTCGTTCACCCGGTCCTCGAAATTGCGGAGCACCATCGTCATGACACCGCCGACACCCTCGGCACGCGCGGCGAGCAACACACTCCAGATCGCCGGGAAGATGTTGGCGCCGCCGAGGTCGTCGATGGCAAAGACGAAGAGCAACAACGGAATTTCCTCGAAGTGGTCGGCCAGATAGTCCCCGGAGCCTTTGATTCGGCGCATCGTCTCGGCGTGGGCGGCCGCGTCGGCACCGGGCGCCGGTGCCACCATCGGCCCCGTCCCCGTCCCGAACTTCTCGTATTCGAGGGCGCGGGCCTGGCGGAACAATTGGGCGAACGCGCGGATGAGCTGCGGATCGTCAACGGCGACAAAGTGCCAGCGTTGGGTGTTGGCCCCGTTGGGGGCGCGAACGGCCGCGTCGAGGATGCGGGCCTGCGCGTCCAGCGGAACCGGATCGGGCCGCAGCCGCCGCATCATCCTGGTGGTGTACAGCGCTTCGTGGATGTCCATCTGTCTACTCCCTTCCGGGCCATTCCGGGCTATTCCGGCCAGCTGTTGTTGAGGATCTTGTCGACGAAGTCGACGCGCTCGAATGCGGGATCGAAGTGCGCCAGTACGTCGGCGTTCATGGTGCCGGCCGTGGTCTGCGGGCGGTGCTTCATGCCGTCGTTGAACGCCGCCAGGATTCGCTGTTTGAACTGGGGGCGCGGATGGGCGGCGGTCACCGCGGCGAGCGCTTCGGGAGCCACATCGTCGCGGCCGACACCGACCACGTCGACTTCCACACCGGCCTGCAGCAGGGCGACTTCGGGCGCCAGGAACTCGGGCACGCCGGGGGTGGTGTGCAGGGCGATGCCGAGCCACACCGTGTCGGCGTCGGCCTCATCGAAACCGTGGGTCGTCAAGAATTCCCGCGCCGCGTTGGCGCCGTCGACCTCGAAGCGCAGGGTGGAGTTGCGGTAGCGCTCGGTCAGGCCGAGGTCGTGGAACATCGCCGCGACGTAGAGCAGCTCCACATTCGGTTGCACTCCGCGGCGCAAGCCCTGCAGTGCGCCGAAGAAGAACACCCGCCGGGAATGGTGGAAGAGCAACTCGTCCTCGGTGTCACGGATGAAGTCGGTGACCTCGCGCGCCAGCGCGGTGTCGGGTACCTGGATGCCGGCGATGATGTCTATCGAACCGGTGGTCATGATCTCGTCTCCTTCTCCGGTGGCCGTCGTGACCAGTGTGCGACGGGCCGGACGATCCGACGCCGGTCGTTTCAGCCGTCAACCCCTCAGAAAGCGACACAATGGCGTACGTGGCCGTAGCCGGAAAGCATTCACGGGTGGTGGTCATCGTCGTCTTCGACGGGGTGACGCTGCTGGACGTCGCGGGAGCGGGTGAGGTCTTCGTCGAAGCCAACCGCTTCGGCGCCGACTACCGGCTCAAGATCGCGTCGGTGGACGGCGGCGACGTGACAAGTTCGATCGGGACCCGATTGGGGGTCACCGACCGCATCTCGGCCATCGATTCCGCCGATACCGTTCTGGTCGCCGGCAGCGACAACCTGCCCGGGCGAGCACTCGACCCCGCGCTCGTCGAGGCCATCAGATCCGTCTCGGCGCGAACCCGGCGGATGGCGTCCATTTGCACGGGGTCGTTCATCCTCGCGCAGGCCGGCCTGCTGCGCGGCCGGCGCGCCACCACGCACTGGCACGATGCCCGGCGGTTGGCCCGGGCCTTTCGGGATGTCACCGTCGAACCGGACGCGATCTTCGTCCGCGACGGCGACGTCTTCACCTCGGCCGGGATTTCCTCGGGCATCGACCTGGCGCTGGCGTTGGTCGAAATGGACCACGGCACCGAACTGGTCCGCGACGTCGCCCGGTGGCTGGTCGTCTATCTGAAACGGGCCGGCGGACAATCACAATTCTCGGTGCTGGTCGAGGCCGACCCCCCGCCGCAGTCCCCGCTGCGCGCGGTCACCGACGCGATCGCGGCCGATCCCGCCGCCGACTACAGCGTGAAAAGACTTGCGGCCCTAGCATCGTTGAGCACGCGCCAGCTGACCCGGCTGTTCCAATCGGAGCTCGGGATGACCCCGGCACGCTACGTCGAATTGGTTCGAATCGATTTCGCCCGTAACGCACTCGAAGCCGGCCGGTCCGTCACCGAGACCGCGGGCATGGCCGGCTTCGGCAGCGTCGAAACGCTGCGACGCGCATTCGTCACCCAGTTGGGCATCAGCCCGAAAGCCTACCGCGACAGATTCCGAACGGCCTACGCCTGACAGCTATTTGGTGTTGTTGTACTTCGTGATCGCGTCGTCCAACCGCTGCAGCGCCGCACCGTAGCCGGCGAAATCACCCTTCTTCTGCGCGTCTTTGGCCGCGCCCATCGCTGCCTGGATCTCCTGCAGCACAGCGGCTTTGGCCGGCGACAGCGCGACCGATCCGTCCGGAGCCGGCGGGACCGCCGCGGGCGGTGGGGATCCCGGTGTCGCGGCCGGCGCCGGCGCACTGGCCGGCGGACTCGCCGCGGGCGTCCCCGCTTCGGTGGGCTGAATCCCCGTCGCCGCCGCACCCGCGCCGGGACCGAACAGCCCGGTGAGGGCGTCGCGCACGGTGGGGCCGTACCCGATCTTGTCGTTGTACATCATCGCCACCCGGATCAGCCGCGGGTAGGAGGAGGCCGCGTCACTGGCCCCCGGGGAGGCGTACACGGGTTCGACGTAGAGCAGCCCGCCCTGACCGACCGGCAAGGTGAGCAGGTTGCCCCACCGGATCCGGTTCTGGTTGTCGCGCCCGATCACCCCGAGGTCCTGGGACACCGCCGGGTCGGTGGTGATCGCGTTGTTGGCCAGCTTCGGCCCGTTGACCTGACCCGGGATGGTCAGCACGGTGATCCGGCCGTACGTCGCCGGGTCGGAGCTCGCGCTGATGTAGGCGGCCAGATAGTCGCGCTTGAACCTGTTCATCGCGCTCGT
>NZ_JAICZA010000191.1 GCF_025933915.1 Mycobacterium sp. | reverse complement strand
GCAGACCCCGCCGGCCGTGATGCGACGGAGACGGTGACCGTGACGAACCCACGGGGGATCGCCACCGTCTACCACTACGTGTTCGGGATGCTGGTGCGGCGCACCGACGCGGAGGGCACGGCTGACGAGGCCGTCTGGCGCTACGACTACGACCGGAGGGTCAGTCAGCCCGACAGCATTACCGACCCGCTCGGTAACACGACGACCATGACGTATGACAGCGCAGGGGATGTGACTAGCCGCAGCGATCCGCTGGGCAACACCTCGACCTGGACGTATAACCGGTTCGACGAACCGACGTCGGCCACCGACGCGATGGGCGTAACCACGACGAACAGCTATGACAGCGACGGAAACCTGCTGTCGTCGGCGGTGCCGCTGGATGGCGGGCAGACCGCAACCACGACCTATACGTATGGCGATTCGGCGCATCCGGGTGATGTGACGACGGTGACGGACCCGCGCGGGAAGACGACGGACTACACCTACGACTCCTTCGGGGAGCGCACCAGCGTCACCGACCCCGACGGGGATGAGATGACGTATGACTACACGTGTACGCTGGCCGGTGCGGGGTGCCGGTCGCACGTCGGCTGGCTGTACTCATCGGTGTCCCCGCGTGGCAACGCCTCCGGCGCGTCGCCGTCGGACTACACCACGAGCTCCACATATGACGATGACGGCGAGGTGCTGTCGACGACCGACCCGCGGGGTGAGACGACGTCCTACACCTACAACGGCAACGGGGACCGGACGTCGCTGACCGACGCCCGTGGGAACACGACGACGTACCACTACGACGCCGACGGCGAGCTGACGACGACGACGCGCCCGGATGGCACCGAGCTGACGTCCACCTATGACGACGACGGGAATGTAACCGCGAAGGTCGACGGCGCGGGCGATGCGACCGGCTACAGCTACGACGCCCGCGATGAGCTCGTCTCGACGACATCTCCGCCGACCGCGACGGCGCCGGGGGGGATCACCACGACGTACGGCTATGACTTGGCAGGCCGGCGGATCAGCCTCACCGACGCCGTGGGCGCCACCACCATCTACTCCTACGACGCTGCGGGCCGGCTGACCGGCCTGGACTACAGCGACCTGACCACCCCCGATGTGACCTACGCCTATGACGCGGACGGGCGGCGAGTGTCGATGACCGACGGGACCGCCACTACGAACTACTCCTACGACGCGGCGGGCCGGCTCACCGACACCGTCGACGGGGCCGGGAAGTCGGTGGCCTACGGCTACGACCTCGCCGGGAACGTCACGGCGCTGACCTACCCGAACGGCCAGACCGTGACACGCGGCTATGACCCCGCCGGGCGGCTGACGTCGGTGAGCGACTGGAACGGCGAGACGACCACGTTCGGCTACGACGCCGACGGGATGCTCATATCCACGGACTACCCGAATACGGTGGCCGAAGGGGTCACCTACGACCGGGACGACCGGATGACGACGCTCACCGACACGCGCAGCGGCACGACGCTGGCCGGCTACGGCTACACCCGTAACCCGAACGGGCAGCTGACCGCCGCGACCGCGACGGGCACCGCCGGGGCGCCGAGTGAGTCCTACGACTACAACACGCTGAACCAGATCGACTCGTATGTGAGTGGGTCGAGCGCCGGCAGCTACGGCTACGACGCCGCGGACAACCCCACAGGGCTTGCCGACGGCGTCAGCCAGACCTTCGACGCGGCGGGTGAGCTGCAGACCGCGACCGGCGCGCCGATCCGCCTGGTCGGCACCGCGTCGACGACGGACAGCACCCCGACGTCGACGAGCAGCACGGTGGCGCTTTCCGGGGTGCGGGTGAACGACCAGATCCTGCTCGAGGTGGTCGGCAACAAGGGGGAAGCCGCCGGAGCCGCCGGCTACACCCAGGTCGGCGCCTGGGACGGCGGGGACAACAACACCCGCTTGACGTTGCTGCGCCGCACCGCGAGCGGCGCGGAGACCGGCGCCACCGTCACCTACACCGAGCCGCACCTCAAGCCGTTCACGGTGCTCGCCGCGGTCTACCGCGGCGTCAACCCGGCCAACCCGATCGACACCTTCTCCGCCGCCGGCACCGCGAATGTCACCTCGACCAGCGTGACCGCACCGCAGATCACGGCCGACGCTGCCGGTGAGCAGCTGGTGGTGCTGCAAGCCGAGACCGACAACGCTTCGGCGGCGTCGTGGACCGCGCCGCCCGCGATGACCGAAGAGGTGCAGAGCTCGGTCGCCGCGATTGCCGCGGGGCTGGCCGACCAGCCCGCCGCCCACGCCGGGCTTACCGGCTCACGGACCAGCACGACCAGCGTTCTCGGCGCGCTGGAAACCGCGCTGGTCGCGTTGCGACCCGCCCCGACCGCTTTCAGTTATGGCCCGACCGGGGACCGCACAGTGCTCACCCCTCACGGCGGCGCCCCGATCGGTTACGGCTACGACCAGGCCGACCGGCTCGTCCGCTACACCGACGGCGACCCGGCCGACATCGCCTCCTACAGCTACAACGGCGACGGGCTGCGGACCGCGAAGACGGTCGGCGGCGCGACCAGCGACGAGGCATACGACACGGTCACCGCGGGGGTGCCGCTGCTGCTGTCTGACGGCGCCACCGACTACCTCTACGGCCCCGGTGACACCCCGATCGAGCAGATCGCGGCGCCAGCGGCGATCAGACGGGTCGCGACCGGCAGCACGATCGACAGCACCGGGAACGCGCCGTCACTGACCGTGGGCTTCAGCGCGCAGGTGCAGCAAGGCGATCAGATCCTGCTCGTCGCCAACGGCGACACCACCACCCAGGCGCCCACCCCGCCCCCCGGCTACACCACGGTAGGCACCTACACCTACGGCGGTGCGACGACGTTCTCCGGCGGGGCGAGTGAGCGGACCACCGTCTTCCGCACCACCGCCGCCGGTGGCGAGGACAGCGCCACCGTCACCTATACCCCGACCCAGGGAAGGGCCAAGACACTGACCGCGGTCGCCTACCGGGGAGTCGACCAGACCGACCCGATCGCCGGGCTGTCCCACGCCTCTAGCGCGAACGCAGCCACCAGCATCACCGCACCCTCGATCGCCGCGAGCAGCGGCGACGAACTCGTCCTCATCGACGCCGCCGGCAACAGCTACCTCACACCCAGCTGGACCATGCCATCAGGGATCACCAAGCAAGACGAGAACACCGACGCCACCATCGACACTGCCGTCGGCGACGCGCTGAGCGCGGGCGGGCTGACCGGGACGAAAACCTCCACCAGCTCTCAGTCCGCGCAGCTGCAAACCATCCTGCTCGCGCTCACCCCCGAACCCGGCACCATGTTCTTCGGGCACGACCAGCAAGGCTCGACCCGGCTGCTCACCGACCTCCATGGCGCCGTCACCGCCACCTACGGTTACGACCCGTACGGGCGCACCACCCTGCACCAAGGGTCCGCGAGCACGAACCTGCTCTACGACGGGCAGTATGAAGACAACGAAAGCGGGCTGTACTACCTCAGAGCCCGCTACTACGACCCGCAGACTGCGACCTTCCTCACCAGAGATCCTTTGGAGGATCTCACCGGACAGCCGTATTCATATGCCGCCGGGGATCCAATCGACGGCAGCGATCCGAGCGGGCTGTTCTGCATCGGGCCGCTCTGCGTGGGATTCCATCCCGGCACGATTCCGAACTCGGTCGTCAACATCTTCCGCGGCGCGAGCTTCGGCATTACGGACAGGATCGCGAACTGGATCTCGCCAGGCGCGTCGTGCACCGTGCCGCAAAACTATGCGCAGCAGCTCGTCGGCTTTGCCGCAACCGTTGTCGCGACCTACGGGCTCGGCGCCGCAGGTGGTGATGATGAGCTACCGCCAGCTGGGGGTCCCAAGTCAGGCTCGCCCAACTTCAACGATCCGGCGCAACCGCCAGGACCAGGGTGGGAGTGGCGCGGCCAGCAACCCCCCGGCGGCCCGAATGGCGCCTGGTACAACCCGTCAACAGGCGAGAGTCTCCATCCAGACTTGTCTCATCCGGATCCGGTCGGACCCCACTACGACTATCGGGCACCCGATGGCACGTTCTACCGGATGTATCCCGATGGGACGGTGAAACCCAGATGACGGCGCGTGTCGTTTCGGCCCCAGACGGCGGCAGCCGCTATCTCATCGAGCTGGGCGAGCAAGGAATGACCCTCGGGCAACTTGTCGCGGGCCTAGTGCGACGCGGGACCCCGACCCTCCAGGCGATTGTGCCTGGCGAGGCTTCCGCGGCCGAGATCTCTTCCTTTCGCGTTGGGATGGGACGCCGTAACGGCACGATCGACGCTCTCGCCCAGGCGCTCGCATCGCGATACCCGAAGTCATGGGCCATTCTTGGGCTGCCCTTGGCCAAGCCCGCGGATCTGGTGCAAGAAACCCGCGGCCAGACCACGGCGAACTGCGGAGACGAGGTCTACCTGCTGCAGGAAATCGGGGCCGGAGAGGATGCTCTCTCCGCGGCCTTGCGCGCGGCCGACCCGGCATTTGCCTATCTGATGGCTGTCGTGGATGGGGTGGCTGCGAACGCCGCCGATCGGTGCCCCGTTGATGCGATCGGGCAGGGCGCGTACGTCGTGCGCGCGATCGTCGCAGGGGCGTACGACGGCGAGGGCTTCGTCCTGGCGTCTCTCTAGAGATCTGTACTGAGAATTTGTCCGCGGCCCGCGTCTTGACCGGCTGAACGAGGACGCTGTCCGGGTCGGCTTGATCGCTGACGGCGCGCGGAGCGGCTGAGCGCGGCGCGCCGCGCCGCCGCCACTGTTGGAGTCTGGGCGCTCCCGTACTGAGTTGCGGTCGGGTGTGCGGAGCTGTCGCGGGTCGATGCCCGGTTCCGTCGGAAGCTCGTCACGACGCGGCGTGCTGGGCCACTGGCCGGCTGGGCCCGCCATAGCGAACCACGTGGGTATCGGCATTGGTCTGCGATGGCCGTTCGGCTTCGCCGCATTCCGTGGTCCCGCGCTGGCTGTGCCACTGCGATGCCTGCCCCGTCATAACCAAGACCGAGGGGTTCGGCGCCGTGCCGGCTCCCAGCCTGAAGGGACCGATCCAATGCGAGCAATCGTGGACACCACGGGTGCGACCATCCTGCGCACCTCGGCTCCGGAGCCGCACCGACGACCGCGGCCAGCCGATCGTCGACCGCGAGACCGGCCGGCCGACCTACGTCACCAGGTGGTCGTGGTCGGCGCAGACCGCCGCAGCGAGATTCTGCGGATCGTCACCGTCGACAGCCCGGACGACTCGGTGATCTCGGCGCGAAGCTGACCTTGGCTGAGCTCGTTCAGCAGCCGTGGGAGCGCGACGGCCGGTCTGGCGTGGCGTACCGGGCTAAGGCGATCCGGGTTGCCGGCGAGATGGCGGCTTCGGCGACGCGCACCGACGAGGCGCTGCCGAGCGCATCGCGCCGCGCCTGACCTCCTGAACCGGTGGGGCTGCTCGACAACTGGCGGCCCCACCGGTCCGCCCTCCCTTGCTTGATCGAAAAGAGGAGTTCTGATGTCGCCTGCATCGAATGACCGCTCCGCCGATCCGCTGGCGGAGCTGCTCGACGCGCTGCTCGTCGTGGTCGGCCAGACCCTGAAGTACGTCGGGTTGTTGGTGTGGCGGCTGCTACGTGTCGTCGCGGCCTGCCCGGTGTCGATGCTTGCGGTGCTGCTCACCGGCTACGTGACGTGCTGCTCGGGCTGGGTCGGCGGGCTGGTCGTCGCTGGCTTCCTGTCGCTGGGCTTCGCGGTTTGGCGGTGGAGCATGCCACGCAGCTTCGCCCGTTATGTCTTCATGCCGGTTCGTGACCGGGCGATGGGCTGGTGGCGTTACGAGCGCGGCTGGGCGGAGCTGCGCGACGTGCATGGCCTGACCCGGACGGTCCCCAATGGGGCGCGGGTGCCCCGGCTACGCCGCGTGCACGTCACCTCGGTGATGGACCGGCTGGAGGTGAAGCTGCTCGCCGGGCAGGCCACGGCCGACTGGGCGGTGCGGGCTGAGGCGTTTCGCCACGCCCTGGGCGCGCGGATGGTGCGGGTCAGCTCCCCGAGGCCCGGCTGTGTGTGGCTGGAGGTGTTTCGGGTCGACACGCTCGCCGCTGCGCTCCCGCTGCCGGCGGCTGGCGGAGACGGGCAGACGATCGGAGGCACTGAAACCGGTCGCCCGTGGCTGCTGCGACTGCTCGGCAATCACGTGTTGATCGCGGGGGCGACCGGCTCGGGCAAAGGCTCGGTCGCCTGGTCGCTGCTCGCCTCCCTGGCTGGATTCGAAGCGGCGTCGTGCAGGCGTCGGTAGCTGACCCAAAGGGGGGCGCGGAATTTGCTGCGGGCCGCAGGCTGTTTCACCGCTTCGCATACAACCCTGAGGACATCGCCGCGATGCTGCGCGAGGCAGTCGAGGTGATATATGACCGCGCCGAGCGGCTGCGTCAGTCGGGGGACCGGCTCCTGATGCCCAGCGTCGCCGACCCGCTGATCGTCATCGTCGTGGACGAGATCGCGGCGCTGACCGGCTACGGCATCGACCGCAAGAAGGCCGCCCAGATCGAACGGCTGCTCGGGCTGATCCTGACCAAGGGAGAGCGCTCGCCATCACCGTCGTGGCGTGCAGCCAAGACCCAGCAAGGAGATCCTGTCGCTGCGACGATTCGCATCGCCCTGCGATTGACCGAGTCATCGCAAGTGTCGATGGTGCTTGGGCCTGGGGCTCGTGACGCCGGCGCGATCTGCGAAGGGATCGACCCCGCGACGCCGGGCGTCGGATACGTGATGGTCGACGGCCGCGCCGAGGCGCTGCGAGTGCGCGCCTTCCACGTGACTGACGCCGACATCACGCGGCTCGCCGCTGCCTACGTGCCGCTGGCACAACGGTGAGCCGGGCCACTGCGGCGCATGACCCCCGTCAAAGGCCTGTTCGCCTGGCTAACTAGCCACGGACACGTCCCGCTCGACTCCGCCGCAGGCTTGATCCTGCCGAAAGCCGAACGACGACTACCCGAAGCGACGCTGACCGCGGAAGAAGCCGAAGCGGCACTCGCCGGACCGGACGTGACCACACCGCTCGGGTTGCGCGACCGCGCGATCCTCGAAGTGCTCTACTCCACCGCGATCCGCCGCGCCGAACTCATCGCGTTACAGACCTGGGACCTCGACCACGCCCGCAACACGCTGTTCGTCCGACACGGGAAAGGCGGCAAAGACCGTTACGTCCCGATCGGGCAACGCGCGCTGACCTGGGTCGGGCACTACACCGACCTGGTCCGCCCAACGGGACTGCTGCACGGATAGGTGACATCTGATCTGTGGTGCCGGGAGGTGCCGCTGGAAGGATGTCTGCCGTGCCGAAACCGTTTCCGAAGGACTTCAAAGAGGACGTCATCCGGGTCGCCCGCAACCGCGAGGCTGGGGTGACGATCGCCCAGGTCGCCCGCGACTTCGGGGTCAGCGAGTCGTGTCTGCAGAACTGGCTGACCGCCGCGGACCGCGCCGAGGGGATCAAGCCCGGTCCGAGCGCAGGTGAGATGGCCGAGTTGAGGGAGGCGAAGAAGCGGATCCGCCTCCTTGAGCAGGAG
>NZ_JAICZA010000285.1 GCF_025933915.1 Mycobacterium sp. | reverse complement strand
GGTCGATCGGCACGTAGGCCGCCCCCGTCTTGAGCACCGCGAAGATCGCCACGATCGCCTCGGCCGACCGCGGCATCACCACCGCCACCCGCTGGCCCGGGCCCGCGCCCCGCCCAACAAGCAAGTGCGCCAACCGATTTGCGGATTCTTCTACCTCACGATAGGTCCACGACCGTTCGCCGCAGGTGATCGCGACCGCGTCGGCGGCGCGGGCGACCTGCGCCGCGAACAACGCCGGGATCGACGCCTGCCCGGTCCGCCGCGCAGCCAGCACCGCCCGGTTACCCCACGCATCGAGCCGTTCGTGCTCGGCGGCGTCGAGCAGATCG
Organism: Mycobacterium sp.; assembly: GCF_025933915.1. Lineage (GTDB taxonomy): Bacteria > Actinomycetota > Actinomycetes > Mycobacteriales > Mycobacteriaceae > Mycobacterium. The sequence goes on along the minus strand of NZ_JAICZA010000285.1, from coordinate 2,500 downwards.
ATCGACGAAAGTCGTTGCGCGGGATCGGCGGTCATGGCCGCCATCACGTGGCGCAGCCGCTCGATCAGCGTTTCGATGCCGGCCGCGTCGAAGACCTCGGTGTCGTACTCGACACGCAAGCTCAGCTCGTGCCCCGGAGTGGCCACGACCGACAGCGGGTAGTGGTTGAATTCGCGGCTGCTGAACTCGGTGACGGCCAGCTCGTGGACACCCAGCAACGCGCCGGCATCGATCGGGTAGTTCTCGTAGAGGAAGAGCGTGTCGAACAGCTGGTCGTGTCCGGTGACACGGTGAATCTCGCCCAGCGCCAAGTGTTCATGCTCGAGGGTTTCGGCGTGGACGCGCTGCAGCTGCTCCAGCAGGTCGGCGACGGTGGTCGCGGCGGCGATGTTGGCCCGCACCGGCACGGTGTTGATCAACAACCCGACCATGGCGTCCGCGCCGGCCAACTCGGTGGGCCGGCCCGACACCGCGGTGCCGAAGGCGACGTCGTGCTGGCCGGTCAGCCAGGTCAGCAGCTGCGCCCACGCCCCCTGCAGCACGGTGCTGACGGTCGTGCGGCTGGAGCGGGCCAGCTCGCCGAGCGCGCGCGTGGTGTCCGCCGAAACCGTATACGTGGCAACGGCGCGTTGCCCGATCCTGCCCGGCGCCGCCACCAGGGTGGGGGCTTCGAACCCGTCGAGCGCCTCGCGCCACGCCGCTTGCGCGGCGGCGTGATCCTGGGCGGCCAGCCACGTCAGGTAGCTGCGATACGGCGGCGGCGCGGGCAGCCGCTCGCCGTAATAGCCGGCGAAAACCTCCCGCAGCAGGACCGGCAGCGACCAGCCGTCGATCACGATGTGGTGGATGGTGAACAGCACCCGGTGCCGATCGTCGGCGATGCGGACCAACGCGGCCCGAAAGGCGGGTTGGCCGGCGAGATCGCAGACGGCGGCGCGCTCGTCGGCGGCCAGCGCCTCGAGCTGCTGATCGATATCGCCGCCGTCCAATTCGACGTGGCGCCAAGCCATCACCGGGTCGGCCGGGATGATCTGCACCGGCTCGCCGAATTCGTCGAAGAAGCGGGCCACCAGGTTGGGGTGGCGGTTGACCGCGGTCTGCACCGCATCGCGCAGCCGGCGCGCGTCGAGACTGCCGCTCACGGTGATGCCGAGCTGCACCGCGTAGAGGTCTTCGAGTTCGGCCGCGAAGCTGGTGTGGAACAGCAGCCCCTGCTGGACGGGGCTCAGCGGTAGCACGTCGGCGATCTGGTGCTGCCGGCAGAGTTCGTCGATTTGCTGCTGGTCCAGCCGGGCGGGGGCGATGTCGGACGGGGTCAACCCGCCGCCACCGGCCCGCACGTGCGAGCAGATACCGGCCAGTGCCTCAAACCACAACTGGCTCAACCGGTTTACTTGTTCGTCGGTCAGCGCCGAGGTCGCCCATCGCCAGTTGGCGTGCAGGTGCGGCCCGGCCTCGGTGTCCATGGTGCCTGCGTTGAGTTCCACCGTGTGCGCCAACGGCATCGCCACCGCCGTCGCGACCGCGGCCGACGACAGGCTGTCCTCGCTGACGCGCCACAAGTCGTCGGAGAGATCGGCTCCCGCGGCCAATCGACCCAGGTAGTTGAACCCGATCACCGGGTCCGACCCCTGCAGGTCGACCTCGGTGTTCAGGTAACGCAACAGCCCGTAGGTCAGGCCGTCGGGCAGGGCGCGCAGTTGTTCCTTGGCGTCTTTGATCACCGCGCCCAGCGCGGAGTCTCCCGCGGCTACCTGCGGCCAGGCGAGGCGGCGGGTAATCGACAGTGCCGCAGGGTATTTGGTGGTGAACCAGCCGACGGTGCGGGACAGATCCACGCGGGACGCTATCTCTTCGTTGCGGCCGTGTCCTTCGATGTCGATGCCGATCGGTGTCACGGTTCCCACGGACCCCAGGAACTCGGTGAACGCCAACCCGAACGCGATCAGCAGGATGTCTTGGACGCCGGCGTGAAACGCCGCGGGCACCTCTCCCAGCAGCAGGCGGGTGGTCTCGACGTCCAGCGACGCCGACAACTGTCCGGCGTTGGCGTAGGTGTCCTCCGGCTGGGCGGCGGGCAGCGCCGCCGGAGTGGCGGCCACCTCCCGCCACACGGCGGCCTGCTCGACCACGGCGGGGCTCTTCGCGTGCTCGGCCAGCAGCGACGACCACCGGGCGAACGAGGTGCCGGGCACCGGCAGCGCCACCGGTTGGGCGTTGTGATGCTGGGCCCAGGCGATGTTCAGGTCCTCGATCAGGGTCCGCCACGACACCCCGTCGACGGCCAGGTGGTGGATGATCAACGCCAATTGGTGTGTGGCACTTGCCCATACCGCGTTCACCATGACGCCGTCGGCCACGTTGAGCCGGGAGCGGGCCTCGACCAGCTCCGCGTCGGACAACGCCTCGACCGTCTTCAGGCAGTCGCCGGCCTGCACCGAGCCGGCCTCGGGCGCCTCGAGCGACCAGCCGCCGGCGCCGTCGTCCTGCACACGCAGCC
>NZ_JAICZA010000171.1 GCF_025933915.1 Mycobacterium sp. | reverse complement strand
GCCTGTTCGACCCGAAGCGCGAGTTCAACTACACCCGGTGGCGCCGTTTGGCGACGGCCATCGTGCGGTGGCCTGCACCCATCCTCGCGACCTCCGTCATCCTGGCGATCGTCGGCGCAATTGGCTTGATGGGCTTCACTCCTCGCTACAACGACCTGTACTACCTGCCGCAAAGCGCTTCGTCAGTGAAGGCGTACACCGCGGCCGATCAACACTTCACCCAGGCCCGCTTGAACCCTGACCTTCTGATGATCGAATCCGACCACGATCTGCGCAATCCCAGAGACATGCTGGTCCTGGACAAGATCGCCGGCGCCATCTTTCGGGTGCCCGGCATCGAACGGGTGCAGAGCATCACCAGACCTCTCGGCCCGCCAATTCAAGACGGATCCATTCCGTTCCAGCTCAGTGTGCAAAGCGCGCCGATCCGCAGCAACCTGAACTACCTGAAGGACCGCGTCGCCGACATCAAGAAGATCACCGGTTTCCTCGACACCCAGATCGCCCTTTTAGAGCGTCAGTACACGGTGACCCAGAAGCTCGCGAATGCCGCGGAAGACAGCTCGAAAACCACCGGGGAGACGGCGGCCATTACGGACGAGATCCGGGACCATATCGCGGATTTCGACGACTTCTGGAGACCGATTCGTAGTTACTTCTACTGGGAGAAGCACTGCTACGACATCCCGATCTGCTGGTCGCTACGGTCGCTCTTCGACGCGCTGGACGGGTTCGATCAGCTGGCCGAAAAGTTCCACGCCCTCACCAGCGACCTCACCAATACGGCTGTGGCCACGCGCGAACTCCTGGCGATCATTCCCGAGAATATCGCCGTCACGAAGTCGATCCGGGATACGACGCTGACCATCTACAGCACGTTCGACAGCCTGATCGATCAGTTCGACCGGCTGACCGACACGAACGCTGTGATGGGCAAGTCCTTCAACGACTCCCAGGTGGAGAGCGTGTTCTACCTGCCACCCGAGATCTTCCAGAACCCGGACTTCTTGCTGGGGTTGAGCTTGATGGTGTCGCCGGACGGCAAGGCCGCTCGCTTCATCATCACTCATGCAGTGGATCCGGCGACGACACAGGGAATCGCGTCTGTCGATCAGGAGCGCCAAGCGGCCAAGGAGGCGCTGAAACTCACTTCGCTGGAAAATGCCGACATCTACCTCGGGGGTACGGCCGCGACGTTTTACGACATCGCCAACGGCGCCAAGTACGACCTGATGATCGCCGGGGTGGCCTCGATCGTGCTCATCTTCATCATCATGGTGATCGTCACCCGCGCCTTGGTCGCGGCGGGCGTCATCGTCGGCACCATCGTGATGTCGTTGGGGGCCGCCTTCGGGTTCTCGACACTGATCTGGCAGCACCTTGGTAATTTTCAGTTACACTGGGTGGCAACAGAATTCGCGTTGATCGTGCTCTTGGCGGTGGGATCCGATTACAACCTGATGCTGGTGTCCCGAATCGAGGAGGAGATCGGAGCCGGCCTGAAAACGGGACTCATCCGCGGCATGGGTGTGACCGGCCCGGTGGTGACTGCCGCCGGTGTGGTGTTCGCCGTCACCATGGCCACCATGATCACCAGCGATCTTCGGGCGATCGGCCAATTCGGCACGACGATCGGCATCGGCCTGTTGTTCGACACCTTCGTCGTCCGATCGCTCATCACCCCATCGATCATGACGGTGATGGGACGCTGGTTCTGGTGGCCCAAGCGGGTACGGGTCCGCCCGGCCAGCCAGATGCTTCGGTCCGTCGGGCCGCGCCCGCTGGTTCGGGCACTGTTGTACCAGCCGCGGCACGCGGTCCCGCCGGATCCGCGGACGTCGCATCGGACAGAGCACGCGCCGCCGAATTCGGATTGTGTTGTGTCGCACCGATAACACGTCGGCTTCCGCTATGCCCTCCTGGCGATTGGGGGTTTCCGACGGTGCCTCTAGTTGAACACCCCGACGAACGGCTCAGCAAGGAAAGCGGACGGCGATCGGTCTACGTTTCGCGCCGCGCCGCCATGGCGGCTTCGCGCTGAACCTTCTTCTTCACGTGGGTCGAGCAGCAATGCCCGATATCGCAATGGAAGCGGTCACTGCATTCATGCGAACAATAGATCGACGCGGCCGGAAGCCACTCCGGATTGGAGAGGTCACGCTTGCGGGCGTTCGGATCGAACGTGTGGCCGCAATGTACGCAGGTCTTGGCCTTGACCACACTGTTGAGGGTACGCGCCGCGGGCCCTAAATCGATGCTGGTTTCAGACCGATAGCAAACAATCTACGTTTCGCAAACCAGGTGGGTTGCAATTCAAGCTCGGCTCTGCTGTGGCTGCTAGCGGACGAGATCGACGCGACGCGCAAACAATCGACACTCGCCCGCAAGCCTTGGTCCATTCACGCTTCGGTTCACGGCTGCGCGTTAGTCACCCGGGTGAATAGGTGGTGGGGGTGACGACAGCTCACCCCGCCTGGCCGCAGTCTCAGTGCGAGCGAACCGGGGATTGTCCCCCGTCGTCGGGGCGCCCGACCTTTGTGCGTCACGCGTCGTCGACACGGGTACCGGCGGTCTGTGGGCGCGCGCTGCGACGGAAAGGGACCCCCATGAGTGAGGCGTATGTCCTCGGCGGCGTGCGTACGCCGTTTGCCCGCTACGGCGGCACACTATCGGCCATACGTGCCGACGAGCTCTTGGGAATGACGCTCAAGGGCGCATGCGAACGGGTGGGCGTTCCCCTTGATGCCGTCGAAGATGTCCTCGCCGGGTGCGTGAACCCTGCCCATGAGGGAATGGGTGATATCGCGCGATGGGCGGCCCTTGCCGCGGGATTTCCCGACAGCGTCGCGGGCGCGACCGTGAATCGGTTCTGCGGCTCGTCGTTGAGTGCGGCGGCGAGCATCAGCCACGCGATCAAGGCCGGCGATCTCGGCCTGGGCATCGCATGTGGGGTCGAATCGATGTCGCGCTCGGGCTGGGCGCTGATGAAAGGCGACGCGGCTTTCAGCCCCCGTGGTCCGGTGTTGATGCTCGACACCATGTGGAGTGGTGCCGGCGGTCCGCCGAATCCTGTACTGCTGGCGCGCAACGCCTACATCAGCATGATCGAGACGGCACAGAATGTCGCGGACCGCTATTCGCTGACCCGCCAGGAGATCGACGCGTTTGCGCTGCGCTCACAGCACCGTGCCAAAGCCGCTCACGACCGGGGGAGGCTGGCCAAGGAGATCATGGCGGTGCCTATCGCGGCGACCAAGAAGACGGCGGCGCGTTGGGTTGAGCGTGACGAATTTATCCGCGAAGACACCACCGCAGAGGCGTTGGCGGCACTTCCCGCCCAGCCGGGCACCACGCAAATGACGGCGGGCAACTCCACACCCTTGAGCGACGGTGCGAGCGCGGTACTGATCGCTTCGAAGGAGCGCGCGGCCCAATTGGGCATACGGCCGTTGGCAAGGATCGTGTCTAGCGCCGTCTACGGGATCGATCCGCTGATCATGGGTGTGGCGCCGGCGTGGGCGATGCCGGCGGCGATCCGCCGCGCCGGCCTGACCCCGCAACAGATCGATGTCTGGGAGATCCACGAGGCGTTCAGCGCGCAAGCCTTGGGAGTGCTGCGGGAGTTACCCAATCAGCTCGACGGCTTTGTCGTGCCCGATGACAAGCTCACACCCAACGGTGGTGCGGTGGCGATCGGGCATCCGTTTGGTGCGACCGGGACGCGGTACTTGTTGACGTTGTCCATTGAGTTGCGGGAACGTGGCGCACGATACGGCGTGATCGGAGTGTGCATCGGCTCAGGGCAAGGGGTGGCGTTAGTGGTGGAAAACCCTGAAGCCCTATAGCTTTCGACGCCCTGGTGCAGTGCGGTTTCGTCGAGGCGAATCATCCGGATGAATCGGCGGGACGGATGATGACAACCCACCCGACTCTCACCGAGGGTGACGTCATGGCACATGCGACCTCGGCTGCCGCCAATGATGACATGGAAGGGATAGCTGATTGTGAGTGAATCGCCAACGTCGATGGGTGCTATCGAACGCAGAGCCCACGACGGACTGCAGACCATCATCACCGACAACGCCCAAGACGGTCGGTTCGAGGCCGCTGTAGACGGCCAGGTGATCGGTCGGCAGCCCTACCGCCGTTACCACGCCCACATCGTGTTGATGGCCACCGAAGTCGATGAGCAATGGCGTGATCGGGGTGTCTCTTCGGCGATGATCGGTGGTGTGCTCGCACTGATCCGGGCGGCCGGACACACGGTCATTCCGCGGTGCAAGATCACGGCTGACTACATTCTGCGCCATCCCGAATATCGGGACCTGGTGGTCGCCCAATATCAGGGATTGCTCCGCCCGGTGTCGCGGCCCGTTGCGCCCCCGGCTCCGGGCAGCCCCTAACCGGCCGGCGGCGGATGCGTCGTCTTTGCGGTTCTTGCCATGTAATGCCTTGGCCGACATCTGCAGTTCGGCTGCGCGTCAGCTGACCTTCGGCATCGGGATGCCTTCGCTGGCCGTGAATTGTGCGTCGTTCTCGGAGGATAACCCGATGGAGACGACGGAGCGGTTGAACAGGACGTCGGTCACATACGCCAGTGACACCGCCCACCGGTTGACGCCGCGGGGAATTGCGTACAGGTGGTAGGCCCGGGTGACGGCTTTGGCCGGCAGCCCCGTCAGCCGGATGTTGAGCGGATTGGCCACCGCATACCGCGGCCCGAGGTCGACCACCAGGCCCAGGTTGCGGTGTTTGTATTGGGTGGGGTTGCCGTGACCGAGGCTGGCGGCGACGTTGCGGGCCAGCACCTTGCCTTGCCGGGTGGCGTGTTGGGCGGTCGGTGGCGTGATCTTGCCGGGCTGGGTCAGGTCGGGAACCGCGGCCGCATCACCGGCCGCGAACACGCCGGGGTGATCGGGGACCTGCAGATCGGGCCGCACCGTGATCCGGCCCTTGTCGGTCGGTAGTCCCAGGTGTTGGATCAGCGGGGCGCCGGTCACCCCGGTCACCCAGGCGATTGTGCGGGTGTCGATGCGTGAATCATCGCTGAGCACAACGTGATCGGCGTGCGCTTCTTTGAGGGTGATGCCGAGTCGGACGTCGATACCGCGCTTGCGCAGGACCTTCATCGCGGCTTCGCCGAGTTTGGTGCCCACCTCGGGCATCACCTGCTCGGCCAGGTCCAGCAGCAAAAACCGCACCTCGGCGGGGTGGAAGCCCATTTGTGTGGCCGCGGCGTCGGCGAGCGCCCGTAGCTGGGTCACCAGTTCGGTGCCCGAATAGGAGGCGCCGACCACCACGACGGTGCGTCGGGCCGCGGCCACCTGGGGGTCGTCTTCGATGTTGGCCAGCTCCAGCTGCTCGACGAAGTGGTCGCGCAGGTAGAGGGCCTCGGCGGTGGTCTTGAGCCCGCGCGCATACGTGGCGAGCCCGGGGACGTCGAACAGCCGTGTCACCGACCCCGGCGTGAGCACCAGCCGGTCCCAGGACATCGCATGGCTGCGTTCCTCCGGATCGCAGTAGGTCAGCGTGCGCCGCGTGAAATCCACGCTGTCGACGCGGCCGCGCACCGCGTGCACGCCCCGCAGCGAATTGGCCAGGGGCACAGCGACGAAACGGGCATCGAGCACTCCGCCGGCCACGTCGGGCAACAACGGCGTGTACAGCATGTAGTCCACCGGCGAAATGATGGTGATGTCGACGGGTGCGTGCCGTCGGCGCAGAATCCGGGCCAGACGCCGGGCACAGGTGAATCCGGTGAAGCCGCTTCCCACAATCACAACCGAGGCCACCGATCCGTGCGAATCATGAAATTTCACTTTTGACCTCCCGGTTGCGTGGTTGCGAAGCCCTTAGACGGATGTGCGGAAGACGACGCAGCTGCCCAGTCGGAGTCGAACAACGATTGAGCGGGCCCGACGATTGCGCGGCAACGATTGATCGCGGCCTGGCAGTTGTGTTGTGAGTTCACAGGTTAGTGGCCTTCCGGTCGTCGCCCATGGTCGTGGTTCGGTCACGGTTTTCGCGACCGATGCAGATGAGGTCGACGACGCTTCGGCCACAAACGATGCCGCCAGACCGGGTGAAATGTCGTCACCTTCGGAGCATATTCACCCGGGTGAGAAGCTGACCGACCGTTGTGGCCGCATACTTTCGTTGGCGAAGTCTTCAGACGGGATGCCCGTTTTGGCTCAACCCCGGCGCTCCGGTGACGAAAACCTGTGTGCTGCCACCGGATACGGCGACAGCGTCGGCGTGGGTGCCGATGTGAGCGGCCACTTCGGTGACGATCGGGGTAATGGTGGTCGTCTCAAGACGGTGTTGATCAGCGCTCCCTCCACGCTTCGGTTCATGGCGGCGCCGAGATCACCCGGGTGAATAGGTGCTTGGGGTGATGACAGCTCGCCCCGCCGACCCGCAGTCTCAGTACGAGCAGAACCGGGGGATTGTCACCCGTTCTTCGGGGCGCCCCACTCCGTGCGTCACGAGTCGTCGATACGGGAAACGACGGTCCAGTAGAGGCCCGTCAGGAGCACTTGGAAGGGCCCGAGTATGGATTTTGAGGCCAAGAAGGTCGTCGTTATCGGGGGCAGCGCCGGCATCGGCCGGCAGGTCGCGCTCGACGTCGTCGACCACGGCGGCAGCGCGGTGATCATCGGACGCTCGAAAGCCCGGGTCGATGAGACCGTCGCGGAGCTGACGATCCGGCGTGGCCAAGCCTGGGGCATTGCCGCCGACCTGGCGGATCGCGCTGCCGTCGCCGATGTGCAGCGCGCGCTTGCCGAGCAGCACCGCGACGCGACACTGCTTGTCAACGCGGCCGGATTCTTCATCCCGAAGCCATTTCGTAGCTACGACCAGCAGTTCTACGACTCATACATGGAGCTCAACTATGCCTTGTTCTTCCTGACGCAGACCGTCGTTGCGGGCATGGTCACCCGCGGCGACGGTGGCTCCATCGTCAACATCGGCAGCATGTGGGCACATCAGGCCATCGGCCGGACCCCCTCGGTTGGGCACTCCATGCAAAAGGCCGGGCTGCATGCGCTCACCCACAACTTGGCGATCGAGCTTGCCGGACACAAGATTCGCGTCAACGCGGTGGCCCCGGCCGCCGTGAAGACCCCCGCTCTCGAACGATGGGTCCCAATGGACGAGATCGACGCCACGCTAGAGACGTTCGCGCCGTTTCATCCCCTAGGACGAGTCGGCACCCCCGCCGACGTCGCCAACGCCGTCACCTATCTGCTCTCCGAGCAGGCCAGCTGGGTCACCGGCGCAATCCTCAACATCGACGGCGGCGTCATGGCCGGCCGAAACTAACCCGGTGGAGATTCCAATGACCAAAGACATCTTGAGGCCAGGCGGCCCGGCAGCTAAGTCTGTGGGGCGCACCGAAGGCAAGTCGTTGTTCCAAGGCACGATCGGTGTCCGCCACATCCTCGACAAGCTTGATGCGGAAGGGCGCTTCTCGGTCCTCGAGCATCCGATGTCGCCGCGAGCGCTGGGCGCACCGCTTCATCGCCACCACAACGAAGATGAGTACAGCTGGATCATCGAGGGACGCGTAGGCGCATTGCTCGGCGATGAAGTGCTCTACGGCGGACCCGCCGACTTCATCTTCAAGCCACGAGGCCAATGGCATACGTTCTGGAACGCGGGCGATGAGCCCGCGCGCATCCTCGAGATCATCTCTCCCGCAGGATTTGAGCAGTTCTTCGACGAGCTCACCGACCTCGGCGGTGTGGCCAAGGTCTCGGCGGAGAATCTAGACGAGCTCTGTGCCCGGTACGACCTGGAGATGGATGTCGACAGTGTTCCCGAACTCTGCAAACGCTTCGATTTGAAATTCCCCGGTGAGCCTCTTTGATAGTGCGGGGTCGACTCGGTCGAATCGCGAGCGCCGCCTACGAAAGCGGTTCTCCCGGAAGCACATCGATCGCAGCAGCCACGGCTCCGACAGACAACGATGAAAGGAAACCCCCGTATGTTTAAGCCCGAATTCTTCGATACACCCGGGTACGGCGAGATTGCCCGCACCCGCAACCACTACCGCCAAGCTCTGCGCATCGGCGATCGCATCGAGATCTCGGGCCAGGGCGGCTGGGACGCGGATTTCACTTTGTCGGTCACCTCCCTGGAGGAGGAGATCGACAAGGCGTGCGACAACGTCGAAAAGACTCTCGCTGAGGTGGGCGCCAGCTGGGGTGACGTGGTGAACGTCCACTCCTTCCATGTCCCCACCGCCGACGATTCCATTGGCGATCAGCACATGTCGGTGATGGTGGACCAGTTCCGCAATCGGCTCGGTGAACGGCAGCCGCTGTGGACCGCGCTGGGCGTCGAGGCGCTCGCACTGCCCGGCCAGCGCGTCGAAATCGAGGTCGTCGCCATCGCCGGATTTAGCAGCACGTAGACCAAGCCAGCCAAGCGCAACCCTGAAAGGTTCATCATGAAGATCGTAGTCATCGGCGGTCGTGGGCTTATCGGCTCGAAAGTGGCGAGCAAGCTCCACGCGCAGGGACACGACGTGGTCGCCGCCTCACGCCGATCAGGTGTCGATGCCCTGACCGGTGAAGGCCTCGCCGACGCGCTCGCCGGTGCGGACGTCCTGGTCGATGTCGCCGATTCACCCTTGTTCGACGACGAACCTGTAATGCACTTCTTCACGACCGCGACGGCGAATCT
>NZ_JAICZA010000132.1 GCF_025933915.1 Mycobacterium sp. | reverse complement strand
GAGTACGAGTGCGAGCTGTTCGGCCGCATCGCGTTGATCCCCGCGTTCGGTCACTCGCACCTCCTCTTCCTCATCGAACACTAACAGAAAGTCGGTAAGTTCCGAATCTTCAATAATTATTGAATATTGGGTAGGCTCGCTGTGTCGCTCGACGGCTCAGCCAGGAGGGGATCGATGCACCGACCCACGCAGGCAGGCGCATCCCCGGGTGTTGACGGCGACGTGATCGCGGTCCGCGGGCTCACCTTCACGTATCCGCGGGCGGCCGAACCGGCGTTGCGCGGCATGGATTTCGCCGTCGGGCGTGGCGAGATCTTCGGGTTTCTCGGGCCCAGCGGCGCCGGAAAGTCGACCACGCAGAAGTTGCTGATCGGCTTGCTCCGCGGCCATGGTGGCCAGGCCGCGGTGTGGGGCCGCGACCCGGTGGACTGGGGATACGGCTACTACGAGCGCATCGGGGTGTCGTTCGAGCTGCCCAACCACTACCAAAAACTGTCCGGCTTGGAGAACTTGCGCTTCTTCGCGTCGCTCTACGGCGGCCCGACGGCTGACCCGATGCAGCTGCTGGAAGCGCTGGGCCTGGCCGAGGACGCCCACACCCGAGTCGGCGAGTACTCCAAAGGCATGCAGATGCGGCTGACCTTCGCGCGGGCCCTGATCAACGACCCCGAGCTGCTCTTCCTCGACGAGCCCACGTCCGGCCTGGACCCGGTCAATGCCCGCGCGGTCAAGGACATGATCGTGGAGCTGAAAGGGCGCGGGCGCACCGTGTTTCTGACCACCCACGACATGGCGACCGCCGACGAGCTGTGCGACCGGGTCGCTTTCATCGTCGACGGAAAAATCATGGCCCTCGATACGCCGGCCGAGCTGAAGATCGCTCGCAGCAGGCGTCTGGTCCGGGTCGAATATCGCGGCGAGCGCGGTGGTCTCGAGTCCACGGAATTCCCGATGGACTCGTTGGCCGACGACTCGGAATTCCACATGCTGCTGCGTGGCCGGCACGTCGAGACCATCCATAGCAGGGAGGCCAGCCTCGACGACGTGTTCGTCGAGATCACCGGCCGGAGGCTGACGTGACGCGTCTGGTGAGTGCCGTGCGGATTGAGTTTGTTCTTCAAGTCCGGCAACGGTTTTTGCATGCGGCGATTTTCTCCGGGCTGATGTGGCTGGCGGTGCTGCTGCCGATGTCTACGGCTTTGCGCACGGTTGCCGAGCCCTACGTGTTGGCGGGCGACACCACCATCGTCGGGTTCTTTTTCATCGCGGGGTCGGTGTTTTTCGAGAGGCAGGAACGCACGCTGAGCGCCATCATCGCCACCCCGCTGCGGTTCGCCGAATACCTGATCGCGAAACTCGCCGTACTGCTTGCGGTCTCGCTGTCCGTCGCGGTCGTCGTGGTCACCGCCGCGCACGGGACCGCCTACCGCCCGGCCCCGATGGTTCTCGGGGTGATGCTCGGAACGCTGTTGATGCTGCTGGTGGGATTCGCCACCTCGCTGCCATTCGCCTCGATCAGTGATTGGTTTCTGGCGGGCACGATCCCGCTGGCCGTGATGAGCCTGCCGATGGCGTACCTGTCCGGGGTGTGGCCGAACCCGGTCCTGTACCTCGTGCCCACGCAGGGGCCGCTGTTGTTGTTGGGATGCGCCTTCGGCCACGTGAGTCTGGCGCCCTGGCAGATCGGCTACGCCGTCTTATATCCGCTGCTGTCCGCGGCCGGATTATGCTGGGCGGCAAAGGTGTTGTTCGGCCGCTACGTCGTCGCCAAATCCGGCGGGATCTGATGGTGAGCGCACGGGCAATCTCCGCGTTCGCGCGCAACGACGTTCGCGGCACGTACCGGGATCCGCTGCTCGTCATGGTCGTGGTCGCGCCGATCATCTGGACCACGGGTGTCGCCGTGCTGACCCCGCGCGTGACGGTGATGCTCGCGCGCCGCAACGGCTTTGACCTCGTGCCCTACTATCCGCTGGTCCTGACCGCGTTTCTGTTGCTGACCAGCATCATCATCGTCGGCGCGCTGGCGGGGTTCTTGGTGCTGGACGAGGTGGACGCCGGCACCCTGACCGCGTTGCGCGTCACCCCGGTGCCGCTGTGGACCTTCTTCGCCTACCGGGCGGCCACGGTGCTCGTCGTGACGACGGTGTACGTGGTCACGACGATCTCGTTCAGCGGTCTGCTCGGGCCCGGTCTGGTCCCCGCACTGATCCCGATCGGGCTGCTGGCCGGGCTCTCGGCGGTGGTCACCCTGCTGCTGATCATCGTCATGGCCGGCAACAAGATTCAGGGCTTGGCGATGGTCCGCGCCCTGGGCATCCTGATCGCCGGCCTGCCGTGCCTGCCGTGGTTCGTGCACTCCACGTGGAATCTCGCGTTCGGCGTATTGCCGCCATATTGGGCGGCCAAAGCGTTCTGGGTCGCACACGACCACGGCACCTGGTGGCCGTATCTGGCGGCGGGCGTCGTCTACAACACGGCGATCGCGTGGCTGTTGTTCGGCCGCTTCCGCGCCAAATACTAAGCCCGTCAGCCCATCACGAAATATCGCAGCCACAGGTACAGGGCGGACAGCGCGATGGAGATGGCGGTGACGACCGCGCCCTTGCGGGTGAATTCCCAGAAGGAGATGGGAGTGTCCGCGCGGCGCGCGATTCCGAGTAGGACGATGTTGGCGCTGGCGCCGATGGCGGTCAGGTTGCCACCGAAGTCCGTGCCCAGCGCGAGGGCCCACCACAAGACGCCCGGGTTGGTGTGATCGGTCAGGGCGGGCACCAGGTCGGCGACCACGGGCGCCATCGTGGCGGCGTAGGGGACGTTGTCGACGACCCCGCTGAGGACGGCCGACGCGACCAGGATGATCATCGTCGCGGCCAGGGTGTTGCCGCCGGTGGCGGAGATCAACACGCGGGCAAGCTCTTTGACGACACCCGTCTTCACCAGCGCCCCGACCATGATGAACAGGCCGGCGAAGAACAACAGCGTGTCCCACTCCACGCTGGACAGGTAGTCGGCCGGTTTGAGCCTGGACGCCACGACCAGGATGCCGGCACCCAACAGTGCCACCACCGAGGGCTCCATCTGCAACGGCGCGTGGGCGATGAACGCGGTGAACACCGCCAGCAAGACGATTCCGCACGTGATGAGCAACCGGGGGTCGCGGATGGCCTCCTTTTCCTCCAGCGCCATCACATCGGCGACCCGCTCGGGATCGATGGTGAATGCCCCGGGAAAAAGGCGCGGCAACAACACAATCAGGACGGCGATGACGATGACCACGATCGGCGCCAGATGAATGAGGAAGTCGTTGAACGTCAGGCCGGCCTTGCTGGCGATGATGATGTTGGGCGGGTCACCCACCAGGGTCGCCGCGCCGCCGATGTTCGAGGCGAATACTTCGGCCATCAGAAAGGGCGCCGCATTGAGCGCCAGGCGTTCACACACCAACAGCGTCACCGGCGCGACGAGCAACACCGTGGTGACGTTGTCGAGCAGGGCCGAGGCGATCGCGGTCACCAGGGCCAGCAGGATCATCACGCGCAGCGGGGAACCGCGGGCGCGTTTGGCCGACCAGATCGCCACGTACTCGAACACACCGGTCTGCCGCAGCACGCTGACGATGATCATCATGCCCAGCAGCAAAAAGATGACGTCCCAATCGACCCCGGTTCCGCGTGAGTAGAAGATGTCGTCGGAGTGGATAATCGGGAGGGTGACCACGATCGCGGCGCCGGCCAGGGCCACGAACGTCTTGTTGACGCGATCGCTGGCGATCAGGACATAGGCCACCGCGAAGACCAGGATCGCGATGAAACTCATCTATTTACCTGTGGCATCAGGGTTTCAGGGCCGCCGCCAGCACACGCGACGCCGTGATCACCCCGACCAGCCTGCCCTCCTTGACCACCGCGACGAGCGGGCTGCGCAGTCGCGCCATGAGCGCGGCCACTTCGATGATGGTGTCGTCGGCATGGGCCGGCGGCACGTCGACCAGGTGGTCGGGCAACACGTCGCGCACCTTCTTGCCGCTCAACTTTTCCGCGCAGCGGTCGGCCGTTGATTCGTTGAGCACGCCGGCCAGCGACGGATCGTCCTGCACGTAGCGAGGCACGATGAAGCGGACGACCTGGGAGGCGGGCAGCACCGCATAGGGGCGTCCCGAGCTGTCGGTGACCAACAGCCCGGGCAGCCGGTGCTCGGCCAGCATTCGGGCGGCGTCCAGCGCGTCCGCATCAATGCTGACGACGGGGAAGTCCTCGGCGATCTGCTCGGCGCGCACATTGTGACGATACGTCGGCGAAAAGTGGGTGGCGCGGCGATGTGAATGCTCATGGCGTGCTCCTGGGTCGGACGAAGACGTGCCGACCAGGCTTCCCGGCTCACCGCGCATTGACGCTACCAAAGGCGCGGCCGCGCGACGAACGCCGGAATTGCTGCCTTCCCACCGGTGCGCCGCGGCGCCCGCTGCGTAAACTGACGGGATGCTGGAACAGATCCGCGGGCCCGCTGATCTGCAGCACCTTTCTGCGCATCAGCTCCGCGAATTGGCCGCCGAGATTCGCGAGTTCCTGATTCATAAGGTCGCTGCCACCGGGGGACACTTGGGGCCCAATCTGGGCGTGGTCGAACTGACGCTCGCGCTGCACCGGGTGTTCGACTCGCCCCACGATCCGATCATCTTCGACACCGGCCATCAGGCCTACGTCCACAAGATGCTGACGGGGCGTTCCCACGAGTTCGAAAGCCTGCGCAAAAAGGGTGGGCTGTCCGGGTATCCGTCGCGCGCCGAGAGCGAACACGACTGGGTCGAGTCCAGCCACGCCAGCGCCGCGTTGTCCTACGCCGACGGCCTGGCCAAGGCCTTCGAGCTGAGCGGGCACCGCAACCGGCACGTGGTCGCGGTGGTCGGCGACGGCGCGCTCACCGGCGGCATGTGCTGGGAGGCCCTGAACAACATCGCCGCTTCCGGCCGCCCGGTGATCATCGTGGTCAACGACAACGGCCGCAGCTATGCCCCGACGATCGGCGGTGTCGCCGACCATCTCGCCACACTGCGGCTGCAACCGGTGTACGAGCAGGCCCTGCAGAGAGGCCGCGACGCGGTGCGCGCGCTACCGCTGGTCGGCAGGCTCGCCTACCGCGTCATGCACAGCGTCAAGGCCGGCATCAAGGACTCGTTGTCCCCCCAGCTGCTGTTCACCGACCTGGGGCTGAAGTATATGGGCCCCGTCGACGGTCACGACGAACGCGCGGTGGAGGCGGCGCTGCGCCACGCCCGTGGCTTCGGCCGGCCGGTGATCGTGCACGTGGTCACCCGCAAGGGGATGGGCTATGCGCCCGCCGAAGACGACGAAGCCGAGCAGATGCATTCCTGCGGCGTGATCGACCCCCTTACCGGCCAGGCGACCAACGTCGCCGGCCCCGGCTGGACGGCGACCTTCTCCGATGCGCTCATCGGCTACGCCCGCACGCGCCGCGACATCGTCGCCATCACCGCGGCCATGCCCGGCCCTACCGGGCTGACGCCGTTCGGGCAGCAGTTTCCGGACCGCTTGTTCGACGTCGGCATTGCCGAGCAGCACGCGATGACGTCGGCGGCCGGCCTGGCCATGGGCGGGATGCACCCGGTGGTGGCCATCTATTCGACCTTCCTCAACCGCGCCTTCGACCAGATCATGATGGACGTCGCGCTGCACCGGCTGCCCGTCACCATGGTGCTCGACCGGGCCGGGATCACCGGCTCGGACGGCGCCAGCCACAACGGGATGTGGGACCTGTCGATGCTGGGCATCGTGCCCGGCATGCGGGTGGCCGCGCCCCGCGACGCCATCCGGTTGCGCGAGGAGCTCGGTGAGGCGCTCGACGTGGACGACGGACCGACGGCGCTGCGCTTCCCCAAAGGCGATGTGGGCGAGGACATCCCGGCGATCGAGCGCCTCGGGTCGGGCATTTCGGGGGTCGACGTGCTCGCGGTCCCGGCCAGTGGATACAACCACGACGTACTGCTGGTGGGTGTCGGCGCGTTCGCGCGGATGGCGCTGGCGGCGGCCAAGCGGCTGCACAACCAGGGGATCGGCGTCACGGTCGTCGACCCGCGCTGGGTGCTGCCGGTATCGGACACCCTGGTCGAGCTGGCGGTGCAGCACAAGTTGGTCGTCACCTGCGAGGACAACGGGGTCAACGGCGGGGTGGGTTCGGCGGTGTCCGCCGCCCTGCGCCGCGCCGAGATCGACGTTCCGTGCCGCGACGTCGGCGTGCCGCAGCGGTTCTACGAGCACGCTTCCCGGGGTGAGCTGCTGTCGGATCTGGCGCTGACCGATCAGGACGTGGCCCGCCGCATCACCGGTTGGGTCGCCGCGCTGAGCAGCAGTGACGCCGAAGCGGAGATCCGCGAGCACCTCGACTAGTCGCCCGAGGAGCGATCCTCCGGCGCCTGCAGCGCGCGGGCCAGAACGGGATCTACCAACTCCCGCTGCCACGGCCGGGCCTGCCCGGCGCGCAGGAACGTTTCGACGGCCTCGAAGGCGTCGGGCGCGGGCGCCCAGTCCCAGCACAGCCGCCGCACCAGGTCCGGTGACACCAGGTTCTCGGCGGGGACGTGCACGCGTTCCGAGACCTCCGACAGCGCCGCGCGCGCGGCCTCCAGCCGTGCGGCGGCCTCCGGTTTGCGCCTGCTCCAGCGCGCCGGCGGTGGCGGACCGTTCGGCGGTTCGGCGTCCCCCGGCGGATTCTTGTTCTGCCGCGCCGCGTCCAGCGCCGCCAGCCACGTCGCCGCGCTGCGACGTTGATTGCGACCACCGAACACGGGCAACGCGATCAGTTCCTCGACGGTCGTCGGGTTGGCCAGCGCGGCATCGATGATGGCCGAGTCGGGAAGGATGCGGCGCGGCGCGATGTCGCGGCGCTGCGCGATCCGGTCGCGGGTCAACCACAATTCACGCACCGCGGCCAAGCCGCGCTGATCCCGCACCCGATGGATCCCCGACGTTCGCCGCCACCGGTCCCGGCGCGCGGCCGCGCCCGGATCTTTCGAACCCGTGTTCCGCAGATAGTCGAATTCCTGTGCGGCCCAATCGGTTTTGCCTTGCCCGGCGAGGACGTCCGCGATCGCCGCTCGCAGCTCGATGAGCAGTTCCACATCCAGGGCGGCGTAGTTGAGCCAGTCGGCGGGCAGGGGCCGCTTGGACCAGTCGGCCGCCCCGTGGCCCTTGGCCAGACCGAACCCCAGCAGCCGCTCGACCATGGTGGCCAGGTTGACTCGGTCGAACCCGGCCAGCCGCCCGGCGAGCTCGGTGTCATAGAGCGCGGGCGGTCGCATGCCCACCTCCGCCAGACAGGGCAGGTCCTGATCGGCGGAGTGCAGGATCCATTCGTCGTTGCCCAGCACCTCGGCCACCGGCCGCAGGGCCGCAAGCGGGTCGCCGCCGTGGCTCACCGGGTCGATCAGCACCGTGCCGGAGCCGGCCCGGCGGATCTGGATCAGGTAGGCCCGGTTGGAGTAGCGGAAGCCCGACGCCCGCTCGGCGTCCACCGCGAACGGCCCGCGCCCACGGTCCAACCGCTGCGCCGCGGCCTCGATTTCGCGGACGCTGATCGAGATGGGTGGGACGCCTTCCGACGGCTGCGGAAGCGGGGTGGGGGCCGGGTCGGTGCTGCCGGGCGCGCTGGTGGCCGGCCCGTCGGGCGACGGTTCGCCCATGCTAGGCGCGTGACCGCGAACTCAGGTCGGTGACTCCGGTGGGCGGCAGGCCCGCGGCGTGCTCGAGCACCTCGCAGAACGCCTCGACGTGCGTGCCGACCGCGGGCGACGTCGCCGTCCATGACGCCCGCAGCTCGAGCTGATGGGCGCGCGGCGGCCCCGAGATATCGCCGTAGCGCACCGAGGTGGTGGCGGTGACGGTGCCGCCCAGCGCGACGACTTGCTCCATGCGTGACTCCAGTGCCTCGACCAGCCAGCTCCACGCTACTTCGGGCAGCAGCGGGTCGACCGCCTCACTGGGGTCGAGGTCGGCCTGGATGTAGGCGACCATGCGGATGGTGCCGTCCCACGCGTCGGCCCCTTCGGGGTCATACAGCAGGATCAGCCGGCCGAAGGCGTCGCCGTCGGACCGTTCGGGGATGATCTCGCGATCGGGATGTTTGACCTCGGCGCCCAGGGCGTAGCTGTGGGGCGCCAGGCGCTGCGGCGGCCGGATCGGACCCAGCTCGATCTCCGGACGGACGACGACGGCGTTCATCGCCGCTACCGCCTCGCGGAATGGGGCCGGTTCGGATGAGGTCACTTGGCGCCGCTCCTCTTCATCCCGACCGCTCTGCGTCGTCACGGCACGGGTCACAGGGATCGACGGTAGCCCTTCCGGCTGACACGCTGCGACAGGCGCGCCGCGTTTCAAACCCGCCGCGACCAAGCCGTTACCAGCCCTCCACCCAACGTATATATGCAGCTCAGTGGTAGTTCAGCGGGTGAAACGCGCCGGGCGCTTCTCGCGGTGCGCGGCCAGGCCTTCCTGCACGTCAGGACCGCTGAAGCTGAGGAATTCCAGGCCCACCGACGTCTCGAAGGTGGGGCCCATCATGCGGTACCAGTGGTTGAGGCTGCGCTTGGTCCACTGGATCGCGTTCTGCGCGCCCTGCGCCAGGTTCTCGGCGATG
The DNA here is from genome assembly GCF_025933915.1 of Mycobacterium sp. GTDB lineage: Bacteria > Actinomycetota > Actinomycetes > Mycobacteriales > Mycobacteriaceae > Mycobacterium. The sequence goes on along the minus strand of NZ_JAICZA010000132.1, from coordinate 4,503 downwards.
CGGGTGGCCGTGGACAGTACGTCGTCGTCGTCGACGCAGGTGGACACCAGGCCGATCCGCTCGGCCTCCTCACCGAGCAGGGTTTCGCAGGTCAGCAGGTAGTACTTGGCCTTGGCCATGCCGACCAGCAGCGGCCAGCAGATCGCGGCGTGGTCACCGGCCGCCACACCGAGCTTGGTGTGCCCGTCGATGAGCTTGGCCGTCCGGCCCGCCACCGAGATGTCGGCGAGCAGGGCCACCACCAGGCCCGCGCCCACCGCCGGGCCGCGTATCGCCGACACGACGGGCGTGTCGCAGTTGATCATGTTGTGCACCAGGTCGCGGGCTTCGCGCATGATGCGGATCCGGCCCTCGTACTCGCCGATGGTCTCGGCGATCAGGTCGAAGCTGCCACCGGACGAAAACGCCTTGCCCTCGCCGCGGACCAGGACGACGCGCACGGCCGGGTCGCGATCGATCACCGGCCAGATATCGGCGAGGTCGCGGTGCATCTGCGGGCCGACGGAATTCAGTCCCGGGGAGTCGAGAACCAGCGTCAGCACGCCGCTTTCACCGAGCTCGCAGCGCAGGCTGGGGAACTCGTCGTAATTCACTGGCGGCTGGCTGACTGGCATCCGGGCTCCTGACGTTCAAACGGTTGCGGTCGCGATAGTACGCAGCGGCGTTCGGCGTTCCGCGGTCATGGCAGCATTGAGGCCAATGAACAGGCCAATGAACAGCAGTGCGCCTACTCGCCGCGACCTTCCCGAGTCGCCGTATCTGGCCGCCGCCGGCGGCCGCAAACCCCACCGGGTTCCGGTGTGGTTCATGCGGCAGGCCGGTCGGTCGCTGCCCGAATACCGGGCCCTGCGGGCCCAGCACGACATGCTGTCGGCCTGTTTCGACGCCGAGCTGGTCGCCGAGATCACCCTGCAGCCGGTGCGCCGCCACGACGTCGACGCGGCGATTCTGTTCTCCGACATCGTGGTGCCGCTGCTCGGCGCCGGCATCGACCTGGACATCGTCGCCGGAGTCGGGCCGGTGATCGAGTCGCCGGTGCGTACCGCCGCCGACGTGGCCGCGATCAAACCGCTTGAGCGGCAACGGGTTCAGCCGGTTTCCGATGCGGTGACGTTGCTGGTGTCCGCGCTCGGCGACGTTCCGCTGATCGGCTTCGCGGGTGCGCCGTTCACCCTGGCGTCCTACCTGATCGAGGGCGGCCCCAGCCGCCACCATGCGCGCACCAAGGCGATGATGCTGGCCGAGCCCGACAGCTGGCATGCGTTGATGGAGAAGCTGACCGACATCACCGTGGGCTTCCTGCGGGCGCAACTGGACGCCGGGGTGGACGCGATTCAGGTGTTCGACTCGTGGGCCGGGACGCTGTCACTGGCGAATTACCGCAGTTACGTGCAGCCGCACAGCGCCCGGATTTTCGCCGCCCTGGCCGAATACGGCGTGCCGATGACGCATTTCGGGGTCGGCACCGCCGAACTGCTGGGCGCGATGTCGGCGGTCGGACCGTCCGTGGTGGGCGTGGATTGGCGAACCTCGCTCGCCGACGCCGCGGTCCGCGTGGAACCCGGCACCGCGTTGCAGGGCAACCTCGATCCGGTGGTCCTGCTGGCGGGCTGGCCGGTGGTGGAACGCGCGGCGCGCGCCGTCGTCGACGACGGGCGGCGCGCGGTCGACGCCGGGGCGGCCGGTCACGTCTTCAACCTGGGCCACGGCGTGCTGCCCGAAACCGACCCCGCAGTGTTGACCGATCTGGTATCGCTGGTCCATTCGTTATGACATCCCGTTCGTATTGTGTTGTCGGGGGCGGGATTTCCGGGCTGACGGCGGCCTATCGGCTGCGCGTGGCCCTCGGTGACGACGCGGCCATCACGCTGTTCGACCCGGGGGAGAGGCTCGGCGGAATCTTGCGTACCGAGTCGGTCGGCGGAGTGCCGATGGACCTGGGTGCCGAGGCTTTCGTGCTGCGCCGACCCGAGCTGCCGGCGTTGCTGGACGAACTGAATTTGACTGGGCGCCAGCTGGTTTCGACCGGTGCCCGCCCGCTGATCTACAGCGGGCAGCAATTGCGCCCGCTGCCCACGGGCACGGTCGTGGGGATCCCGTCGTCGGCGGCGTCGGTGGCGGGATTGGTCGACGAGGCGACCGTCGCCCGCATCGACGCCGAACCCTCCCGGCCGTTGGATTGGCACGCGGGCAGCGATCCCGCGGTGGCCGACCTGGTGGGCGACCGGTTGGGCGACCAGGTGGTGTCGCGGTCGGTGGATCCGCTGCTGAGCGGTGTCTACGCGGGCTCGGCGGCCACCATCGGCCTGCGCGCGGCCGCCCCGACCGTGGCCGCGGCCCTGGACCGCGGCGCCGCCAGCCTGACCGACGCCGTCGGCCAGGCGTTGCCGCCGGCCACCGGCGCCCCGGTGTTCGGGGCGCTCGAGGGCGGGTACCGGGTGCTGGTCGATGCGCTCGTCGCGCGCGCCCGGGCGCGCTGGGTGCGCGCCGCCGCGTCGCGGCTCGAGCGCGCCGACGCGGGCTGGGCGGTGTTCGATGACACCGGCGCCCGCTGGCCCGCCGATGCGGTGATCCTGGCCGTTCCCGCGCACGAGACGTGCCGCCTGCTCGCCGGCATCGCCCCGCGCAGCGTCGCCGCCGCCGGGCGCATCACCAGCGCCTCGTCGGTGGTGCTGGCGCTGGCGGTGCCGGCCGACACCGCGTTCCCCGGGTGTTCGGGCGTGCTGGTCGCCACCGGTGAGCGGTTGCGGGCCAAGGCCATCACGCTGTCGTCTCGCAAGTGGGGCACCCACGCGGACGCGCAGCTGCTGCGGTTGTCGTTCGGGCGGTTCGGCGATCACGTGGCGGCCAGCACCTCCGACGACGAGCTGCTGACCTGGGCGTTGGGTGACCTGGACACCGTGTTCGGGGTGGCCGTCGATCCCATCGACGTGCGGGTGCAGCGGTGGATCGACGCCATGCCGCAGTACGGCCCCGGCCATGCCGATCTGGTCGCCGAGGTGCGCGCGGGCCTGCCGCCGACGCTCGCGGTGGCCGGTGGTTACCTCGACGGCATCGGCGTGCCGGCCTGTGTCGGCGCGGCGGGGCGCGCGGCCGAGCGTGTGATCAAGGCCATCGAAGGCGGCGACGGACTAGTGGCACGATAGGTTTCATGGCCAAGCTTGACTATGACGCTTTGAACTCGACGGTGCGCTACCTGATGTTCTCGGTCTTCTCGGTGGAGCCGGGTGAACTCGGTGAACAGCGCGATGACGTGATCGACGACGCGTCGAGGTTTTTCAAACAGCAGGAGGAGCGCGGCGTCGTGGTGCGCGGCCTCTATGACGTGGCGGGCATGCGGGCCGACGCGGACTTCATGATCTGGACCCACGCCGAACGCGTCGAGGCGCTGCAAGCCACCTACGCCGATTTCCGTCGCACCACCGCGCTGGGACGGGTCTGCTCGCCGGTGTGGAGCAGTGTCGCCCTGCATCGGCCGGCCGAGTTCAACAAGAGCCACATCCCGGCGTTCCTGGCCGGCGAGGAGGCCGGCGCCTATATCTGCGTGTATCCCTTTGTGCGGTCCTATGAGTGGTATCTGCTGCCGGACGAGGAACGCCGCCGCATGCTCTCCGAGCACGGCATGGCGGCCCGCGGCTACAAGGACGTCCGTGCCAACACGGTCCCGGCGTTCGCGCTCGGCGACTACGAGTGGATCCTCGCCTTCGAGGCTCCCGAACTGCACCGCATCGTCGATTTGATGCGTGAGCTGCGCGCCACCGACGCCCGTCGGCACACCCGCGAGGAGACGCCGTTCTTCACCGGCCCCCGGGTGCCCGTCGAGCAGTTGGTGAAAGCCCTGCCATGACAACCCCTTTCGATGCCACCGACCCCACCCGTTTCGAGCAGATGTACCGCGACGACCAGACGTCGCACGGCCTGCCCACCGCCACACCCTGGGACATCGGCGGCCCGCAGCCGGTGGTGCGGCAGCTCGTGGCGGTGGGTGCGATCAAGGGTGAGGTGCTCGACCCGGGCACCGGACCGGGCCACCACGCCATCCACTACGCCCTGAACGGCTATTCGGCGACCGGCATCGACGGCTCGGCGGGCGCCATCGAGCGCGCCCAGGAGAACGCCCAAAAGGCCGGGGTATCAGTGAATTTCGAGCTGGCTGACGCCACGAAGCTGGAGGGGTTCGACGGCCGCTTCGACACGGTGGTCGACTGCGCCTTCTACCACACCTTCAGCACCGAGCCCGAGCTGCGAACCTCTTACGTGCAGGCACTCCGACGGGCCACCAAGCCGGGCGCGCGGCTGTACATGTTCGAGTTCGGCGAGCACGACGTCAACGGCTTCAAAATGATGCGGTCGTTGTCCGAGAACGACTTTCGCGATGTGCTTCCGGCCGCCGGTTGGGAGATCACCTATCTGGGCCCGACCACCTACCAGGTCAACATCAGCGCCGAGTCCATCCAGATGATGGCCGCGCGCAATCCCGACATGGCCGATGAGGCGGAGAAG
>NZ_JAICZA010000030.1 GCF_025933915.1 Mycobacterium sp. | reverse complement strand
CGACGGCAGCGACCATTCGGGTCGCAGGTCCTCGGGCGTCAGCGCGTCCAGACCGGCCTCGAACGCGCGGGTCGCGAAGACCGACCAGTAGAACTTCGGCACGGCCCAGGGCTCGCCGGGAAAGTCGGCGGCGGCGCCGGCCGACAAGCCGGCCACAGCGACGGCGGCGGCCGTCACCGTGTGGGTGTGCACGTGATCAGGATGGCCATAGCCGCCGGCGGGATCGTAGGTGACGACGACGTGTGGGCGTTGCTCGCGGATGAGCGCCACCAGCGCGCCGACAGCCTCACGCTCGTCGGCGTCGATGAAGCGTTGCCGGCGCCGCTTGGGGGCGCCGCGCATGCCCGAATCGCGCCACCGGCCCGCGCCACCGAGATAGCTGGGTTCGCCGGCGCCCAGCGCCTGCAACGCGGCGGTCAATTCGCCGATCCGGTAGCCGCCGAGTTGATCCGCGCGATCGGCGGCGAGCTCGGCCCACCGATCGCCGATCACCTCGCCCTCCTCGCCGAGCGTGCAGGTGACGACGCGGACGTCCGCCCCGCGGGCGGCGTAGTGGGCGATAGTGGCGCCGGTGCCGAGAGCTTCGTCGTCGGGATGCGCGTGGACGAACAGCAGCCGCGGCGTCTCAGGCATGGACGGCACCCTACCGGCAGCGGCGACGATATCGGCGGTTGAAGGGTTGCCTCCCGGCCGCTGCCTCACCGGCAGCAGCAGGTAGGAACGCCCACGGCTACTATCAAGAAATGCCTCAGCTCACGGACGCAGACCAGACCGGCAGCCGAAGCCGTCGGCGAGGTGAGGTCCTCGAACGTGCCCTCTACGAGGCCACCCTGGCGGAACTGACGGAAGTCGGGTACGGCGGTCTGACCATGGAGGGAATCGCCGCGCGCGCTCACACCGGCAAGGCCGCGCTCTACCGCCGCTGGGACACCAAATGCGAGCTGGTGCACGCCGCTTTGGTTTTCGCGCTGCCGCCGCTGCCGGAACTGCGTTCCGGCCGTTCGGCCCGGGAGAACTTGCTGGCGATGTTCACCGCCCAGCGTGACCTGCTGGCCGGCAAGACCGCCTTTCCCAGTCTGGACGTCATCCACCAGCTATTGCACGAACCGGAAATGCGGGGCATTTTCGCCGACGCCGTGGTGCGGCCGCGCCTGAAAATCGTGGAATCGATCCTGCACGCCGCCGTGCACGACGGTGACCTTGCTCCGGAGGGGGTGACGCCGCTGACCGCCCGCATCGGGTCGGCGTTGATCAACCAGCACTTCCTGCTGAACGGGTCGCCGCCGAACCGCCGGGAGCTGGCGCTCATCGTCGACACCGTGATCCCGCCGCGGGCGTCGCGGCCGCCCGCCGACTGACCATCGCGAGCAGACGCGGTGGTTACGGCCCGGTTTTGATCCATTGGCCGGCATCACCGACGATGCCGACCGGAACCGCGCCGGACAGGCTGACGTTCTGCACGCTCGGTCCGACCGCGACGATCGTGGTGTCCTGCAGGATCGGCAATACCGTGGACAAGTTCCACAGCCGTGGTTCGACCGCGGTGATGACGTCGTTGATGCTCTTGGTGCCGTTGAGGGCGGCGTCGATGTTCGACTGGACGCTGCGATCGCAGATTCCGGTGAGGTTCGACGGCGCCTGTACCAGGGCGTTAGGATCCGCGGGGCTGCTGGGCGGCGGCGCCGACGTCGGCGTCGCGGACGTGGTGCCCGGCCCGGTGGACGGCGCCGGCCCGGCGGGCGCAGACGAAGCAGGCGTCGTCGCGCCTGTGGCCGGCACCTGGGTCGATTGCAGCGCGGGACAGCCGTATCGGGAGGCGAGCCGGGTTGCCAGGTTTCCGCCCGCCTGATGCCAGCTGACGATCGCGTCCACCCGGCTGTCCTTCAGCGCGTCACGGTAGAGGGTGACGGGGTCCAGCGCCAGCACGGTCGCGGCGATGCCGACGTTGCGCAACTGGTCGGCGGCGGTGTTGGCCACCGCCACCGCGGTCGGGTCATTGGCCGCCACTCCGATGGCCAGCGACAACTGTTGGCCGTCCTTGCTGATCCGGCCCCGGATGACTTCGGGCGGCCCGGTGTTCGCCGGGGTCGGCGCGGGCGGGGCCCCTGAAGCCGACGCGTTGGGTTCGACCCGGTATCCGGCCCCCTCCAGCAACGTCAGCGCGGCCGCCGTCGTCATCGCCGGTGGCGCGGTCGGCTCGTAGCCGGGGTCGCTCGGCGCACGGATCTGGGCCTGATCCAGGGTGACCGTGTTGTCGCTGCCCGCCCCCACGGCGGCGAGCAGGTCGACGTCGAGCAACCCCAGGATCGCCTTACGGACTTGCGTGTCAGTCAGTTTGGGCTCGGTCGCGCGCAGCGTGAGCTGCATGACCCGCGGTGTCACGATGCGGGCGGTCCGGACGTCGGGAATGGCGGACAGCTGCGCGAAGGCCGCCGAGCCGCCGTGCACCTGCGCCACCTGGGTGTCGCCGTTGCGCACGGAATCGGCCAGCGCGGCGGGGGCCCCGGCGCGCCGGAAAAGGATGAGCGCCGGCTTGGCCGGCGGCCCCCAGTAACGGTCGTTGCGGGCGACCAGGATTTCGTCGCGCTGCGGGTCGATGCTCTCCACCCGGAACTGCCCGCCCGTGACCGGAAGCGCCCGCGCCAGCCCGGCCGCGAAACCGCCGGGGACGTCCTTGACGATGTGCGCCGGAAGGATGTTGCTGAACAACTCTTTCCACGCCGGATACGGCTGCGCGAAGGTGACCACCGCCTGCTTGCCGCCCTCGAGCGACTGCACGCCGGTGATGAGGTCATAGCCGGCCGGGTCGACGACCCCGGGCTGGCTGACCATCTGGCGCCACAGGTACCAGAAGTCGTCGGCGGCGATGGGGGCGTTGTCGGTCCACTGCGCCTCGGGCCGAATCTTGTACGTCACCGTGAACGGGTTCTGGTTCGTCACGTCGGCGGACACCAACAAGGTCGGGTCCATCTCCCAGCGTGAGCCGGCCGGCGTATTGGTGTCCGGCACCGGCCGAAAGGCGCTCGGCAGCACCAGCGCACTGATCGCCGCGTTCACCGGGGACAGATCGGACAGCAGGTGCGGATTGAAGCCCGCGCCGATCGAGTCGATGCCCATGATGATCTCGCTGACCCGGGGCGGCGGCGGAACCGAGTTGCGCGGCGTATCGGTGCTCTGCGGCGCCGGCGGCGGGTTGACCGTACACGCCGAGAGCACCAGCCCGACCACCGAGACCAGGCCGCCGAGCACCATGAACAAACGGCGGACGCGTCTCGGCACGCTGATCAGGGTAGCGAGCAGCCGCGCAGCAGCCCGTCCGACCACCAGAGGTTAGCCCCGGGCCTTGGCGCGCGACCGGCTGCGCGCCCGGGAGGTGGCGTCCAGCTCGACCTTGCGCACCCGCACGATCTGCGGGGTGACCTCGACGCATTCGTCTTGCGCGCAGAATTCCATGGCCTGCTCCAGGTCGAGCTCGAGGGGCTTGGCCAGCGTCTCGATGACATCGGCGGTCGACGAGCGCATGTTGGTCAGCTTCTTCTCACGGGTGACATTGATGTCGAGATCCTCTGCGCGCGGGTTGATTCCGACAACCATGCCCTCGTAGGTGTCCTGGCCGGGCTCGACGAAGAACTGACCCCGGTCGGCGAGCTGGATCATCGCGAACGGCGTGATGCTGCCCGCGCGGTCGGATACCAGCGACCCGGTGTGGCGGGCCCGGATCTCCCCCGCCCACGGCCGGTAGCCGTCGAACACGGCGTTGGCGATGCCGGTGCCGCGGGTGAGGGTGAGGAAGTCGGTGCGGAAGCCGATCAGGCCGCGGCTGGGCACGATGAAGTCCATCCGGACCCAGCCGGCCGCGTGGTTGGTCATCTCTTCCATGCGGCCCTTGCGGGCGGCCATCAGCTGGGTGATGGGACCGACGAATTCGTCGGGGCAGTCGATCGTCATCGCTTCGAACGGCTCGTGCAGCTTGCCGTCGATCGTCCGGGTCACCACCTGCGGCTTGCCGACCGTCAGCTCGAAACCCTCCCGGCGCATCTGTTCGACCAGCACGGCCAGGGCGAGCTCGCCGCGGCCCTGCACCTCCCAGGCGTCGGGCCGGCCGATGTCGACGACCCGGATCGAGACGTTGCCGACCAGCTCGGCGTCCAGCCGGCCGCGGACCATGCGTGCGGTCAGCTTGTGACCGGAGACCTTGCCCGCCAGCGGCGAGGTGTTGGTGCCGATCGTCACCGAGATCGCCGGCTCGTCGACGGTGATGCGCGGCAGCGCGTGGGCGTGCTCGGGATCGGCCAGGGTGTCGCCGATCATGATCTCGGGGATGCCCGCCACCGCCACGATATCCCCGGCCGCCGCGACCTCCGTCGCGCTGCGCTCGACGCCTTCGGTCGCGAGCAATTCGGTGATCTTGGCGCTGGTGATGACCGGCAACCCGTCGACCTCGCGCATCCAGGCGACCTGCTGACCCTTGCGCAGCTTGCCGTTGTAGATGCGGATCAGGGCGAGCCGGCCGAGGAACGCCGACGCGTCGAGGTTGGTCACCAGCGCCTGCAGCGGCGCCTCCGGGTCGCCCGACGGCGCCGGGATGTGCTCCATCAGCACGTCGAACAGCGGGTCCAGGTTGTCACCGGCGGGCGCCTCGCCGTCGGCGGGCTGCTCGGTGCTGGCGATGCCCGCCCGCCCGGACGCGTACAGCGTCGGCAGGCCCAGCGCGTGTTCGGCGGCCGCGGCCGCCTCGTCGTCCAGGTCGGACGCGACGTCGAGCAACAGGTCGTGGCTGGCCTCGACGACCTCGGCGATGCGCGCGTCGGGGCGGTCGGTCTTGTTGACGACGAGGATCACCGGGAGGTGCGCGGCCAGCGCCTTGCGCAGCACGAACCGGGTCTGCGGCAACGGCCCCTCGGAGGCGTCGACCAGCAACAGCACCCCGTCCACCATGGACAGCCCGCGCTCCACCTCACCGCCGAAATCGGCGTGCCCCGGGGTGTCGATCACGTTGATCACCGTGACGGCGCCGTCCGGGTGATGGCGGTGCACCGCGGTGTTCTTGGCCAGGATGGTGATGCCCTTTTCCTTCTCGAGGTCACCGCTGTCCATGATGCGTTCCTGGGTGTCGTCACCCCGGTGGTGCAGCGCGCCGGACTGCCGCAGCATCGCGTCGACGAGGGTCGTCTTGCCGTGGTCGACGTGGGCGACGATGGCGACGTTGCGGAATGGCACGTCGGTGATTGTGGCAGCCGGGGGGCCGAGATAGCGAACTGGCGGGCGACCAGGCAGGTGAACGGCGGGGGCGTTGAGTGTGCAATGGCGGCATTGAGTGTGCGGTGGCGGCGTGGCGGATCGGCGTGTCGTCGCCCTGGCCGCACAACCAAAGCCCAGGCCGCACACTCAAGGTGCAACGGCGCTTCGCGCGGCCTTTGGCGGTGCCGCTTACCAGCCCCGGCGGCGCGGCGCGGTGCCGACGAGTTGGCCCTTGGCCGCCACCTCGCGGCTGCGGTAGACGATGTAGGGCCGGAACAGGTAGACGATCGGGGCGCTGAACGCGTGCACCAGCCGGGTGAACGGCCACAGCGTGAACAACACCATGCCGATCAGGGCGTGCAGCTGATAGTCCAGCGGCGCGTTGATCATCACCTCGCCGTGCGGCTGAAATATCCAGATCCGGCGGAACCACAAACCGACCGTGTAGCGATAGTGGAACTCGCCGCCGTGCGGGCCGGTGCCGATCAGGTCGCAGTACAGGCCCACCACGATCGCCAGCACCAGCACCACATACATCACCTTGTCGCTGCGGGTGGTGGCCATGGACACGGCGGGACGGGTGAACCGCCGGTAGACGAGCAGCCCGATTCCGACGAGCGTCGCGACGCCGGCCGCCGACCCGGCGATGACCGCCTGCATGTGGTAGAGGTGGTCGCTCATCTTCAGCATCTGCGTCACCTTCGGCGGGATGAACAGCCCCACCACATGGCCGGCGAAAACCGCCAGGATGCCGAAATGGAAGACGGGGCTGGCGATGCTCAGCAGTCGCGACTCGTAGATCTGCGAGGACCGTGAGGTCCAGCCGAACTTGTCGTAGCGGTAGCGCCACCAGGTCCCCACGATCAGGACCGACAGCGTGACGTACGGGGCGATATCCCAGAACAGGACGTTGCTAAACACCTGGTGTTCCTTTACGGGGTGGCACGGTCAAGGTAAAGGGTTGCAGCCCAACGGCTTCCGTGGGTGGCCCGGCCTGCGCCAGTCGCTGGGCGCGGCGCACCTCCTGATCGGTGGCGACCGGCAGGGTCTCGCAGACCGCCGCGACGACCAGCTCGTAGGGTGACCCGGCGTCGGCCAGAGCGCCGCGCAACACGTCGATCGGCACCCGATGCTGGCTCAGCAGTCGCCGGCCGGCCTCGGGATCGACGGTGGCGGCGAATTCGAGCACCACGGCCAGGTGATCGGGCGCCTCACCGCTCGGCGGCCGCGCACCCGCCTCGCGGTAGGCGGTGGCGAACGCCAGCATCTCCCGGCCGCGGTTGCGGGTGTCCCCGGCCGTCCAGTACGTCAGATACATCGTGGCGCGCCGGCGCATATCGAAGGTCGCGACATAGTCGATCGCGGCGGGCATCGGGTCACGGGCACGCAGCGTCGCTACCGTCTTCCCGAGGAGCGCCGCCGCGGGACCGCTGATGTGGCCGAGCATTTCGTCGACGGCGTCCAGTCGCTCGGTGAACCCGTCGTCCGGGTAGGCCAGCAGCAGCGATGCCGCCTGCCACACCAGGCGATCCTGCATCGCCCGGCTGGTGGACCGCTCGCGGAGCTGAGCCAGCAGCCTCATCGCTTCCGCTCCTCGGGGAACATTCCGGCGGGCAGCTGGCCGCCGTCCCAATCGAGCAGGTTCACCCGGGCCCGCGCGGTGCCGCGTTCGTCGCCGCCAGCACCTTTTTTCTTCAAGTGGAAGTTGTCCGCCGAAACGACCAGCGGGTCGCTGGTGGACGTGCTGAGCGGATCTGACTCGTACATGCCCGGCCCGCCGTCGGACGACAACGAGCACCCCAGGTGCTCCAGATCATGAGCCTGGGCGCCATACGCCGTCGGGATGACGTACCGGTCCTCGTATTTCGCGATCGCCAACAGCCGGTACATCTGGTAGATCTGCTCCTCGGTCATCCCGACCGCTTCAGGTATGTGCGGCTGAGTCTCGCGTCCGAGGTTGATGTCTCGCATGTACGAGCGCATCGCCGCCAACCGCCGCAGCACATTGTCCACGATGCTGATATCGCCGGCGGTGAACAGCTCCGCCAGGTACTGGACCGGAATGCGCAGCGCCTCCAGCGCGCCGAAGAGGTTGCCGATGTCCTCCCCGTCGTGCCCGTCGCGGCTGACCGCGTCGACCACCGGGGACAGCGGCGGGATGTACCAGACCATCGGCATGGTTCGGTACTCCGGATGCAGTGGCAGCGCCACCTTGTAGGTCTTGATCAGCGCGTAAATCGGCGAGCGTCGCGCGGCGTCGATCCACTCGTCGGAGATGCCTTCGGCGCGCGCGCCGGCGACCACCTCCGGATCGGTCGGGTCCAGGATGATCTCGCACTGCGCCTCGTAGAGGTCGCTGTCCTTTTCCACCGACGCGGCCTCCAGCACCCGGTCGGCGTCGTAGAGCACCAACCCGATGTACCGCAGCCGCCCCACGCAGGTCTCCGCGCAGATGGTCGGCAGGCCGGCCTCGATACGCGGGTAGCAGAAGGTGCACTTCTCGGCTTTGCCGGTCTTGTGGTTGAAATACACCTTCTTGTAAGGGCATCCGGACACGCACATCCGCCACCCGCGGCAGCGGTCCTGATCGACGAGCACGATGCCGTCTTCGCTGCGCTTGTACATCGCCCCGGACGGGCACGAGGCGACACACGACGGATTCAGGCAGTGCTCGCAGATCCGGGGCAGGTAGAACATGAAGGTCTCTTCGAGCTTCAACTTGATGTCCTGGCTGACCTTCTTCAGGATCGGGTCCTGGGCCAGGATCTCGGGCGACCCGGCGAGGTTGTCGTCCCAGTTCGGACCCCACTCGACCTTCATCGGCTCACCGCTGATCTGGCTCCTGGGCGCGGCCGTCGGGAAGGTGTCACCCGCGGGTGCCGTGGTCAGGTTCTCGTAGTCATAGGTCCACGGCTCGTAGTAATCGTCGATGACAGGCAACTTCGGATTGGAGAAGATTCGCAGCAGCTTCTGGATGCGGCCGCCGTCGCGCAGCCGCAGCCGGCCCTTCTTGTCGCGAATCCAGCCGCCGTGCCAGCGTTCCTGGTCTTCGTAGGTGCGCGGATAGCCCACACCCGGGCGGGTTTCGACGTTGTTGAACCACACGTACTCCGTGCCGGACCGGTTGGTCCAGGTCTGCTTGCAGGTCACCGAGCAGGTGTGGCAGCCGATGCATTTGTCGAGGTTCATCACCATCCCCAACTGCGCCATGACCTTCATCGCACACTTCCTTCGCGCACCGCGTCGGTCCTCATCCGTACCGCACCTCCTGGCTGCGACGGCGCACGACGGTCACCTCGTCGCGCTGGTTGCCGGTCGGGCCCAGGTAGTTGAAGGCGAACGCGTGCTGGCCGTAACCGCCCGCCAGGTGGCTGGGCTTGATCCGTACCCGGGTCAGCGCGTTGTGGTTGCCGCCACGCTTGCCGGTGGTCTCCGAGCGCGGGGTGTCAACAGTGCGTTCCTGCACGTGGTAAACGAACACCACTCCGTCGGGCATCCGGTGGCTGACGATGGCCCGGCACACGAACACACCGTTGGTGTTAACCGCCTCGACCCAATCGTTATCGCGCACCTTGATTTTCGCGGCGTCACCGGGGCTCATCCACATGGTCGGACCGCCGCGGGACAACGTCAGCATGTAAAGGTTGTCCTGATAGGTGGAGTGGAACGACCACTTCGAGTGCGGGGTGAGATACCGCACGGTCAGCCCGATTCCGTCTGCGGCCTCACCCAACGCGGGGGCGCCGAACAACCGGGTCATGTCCAGCGGTGGACGGAAGACCGGCAGATGCTCACCGAGTTCCTCGATCCAGTCGTGCGCGAGGTAGAAGTGCATCCGACCGGTCAGCGTGTGGAACGGTTTGAGGTTTTCGATGTTGACGGTGAACGGCGCGTAACGACGCCCACCTGCCTCGCTGCCCGACCATTCCGGGCTGGTGATCACCGGGGCCGGTGCAGCCTGGGTGTCGGCGTAGGTGATGCGACGTTCTTCGCTGCCCTCGGCGAGGTGGGCCAACCGCTGACCGGTGCGTTTCTCCAACTCGCGGAAGCCCTCGACGGCCAGCCGGCCATTGGTCGTCCCGGACAGCGCCAGGATCACGTCGCACATCCGCTTGGCGGAAGTGATCGCCGGGCGGCCTTGGCCGGCACCGGAATTCATCACCCCGAATTTGGCGGCCAGCTGGTCAACCTCTTCGTGGGGATGCACGGTGTAACCCTTGAGGGTCAACCCGAGTTTGTCGACGAGCGGACCCAGCGTCACCCACTTGTCGTAGATCGCAGTGTAGTCACGCTCCACCACGGTGAGTTTGGCCATCGTCTTGCCCGGGACCGGCACCTCACCGGTGTGCGGCCAGTCGTTCTCGGTGCCATCGGGGCAGGCCATCGCGTCGGGGGTGTCGTGCAGCAACGCGGTGAGCACCACGTCGCTGCGAGTGCCCAGATGATGTTTGGCCATCGCGCTGAAGGTGCGCGCAATGCTGCCGAATGCGTCGAAGTCCGAACGTGTTTCCCACGGAGGGTCGGTCGCCGCAGTGAACGAGTTCACGTACGGGTGCATGTCGGTGCTGGACAGGTCGGCCTTCTCGTACCAGGTCGCTGCCGGCAGCACCACATCGGACACCAAGGTCGTGGACGTCATCCGGAAGTCGATCGACATCATCAGGTCGAGCTTGCCCTCCGGAATCTCCCCATCCCAGACGACGTCGGTCGGCCGCACCCCGTCGCGCGGCGGCTCACCCAGCACGTCCGCATCGGTGCCCAACAGATGCCGCAGGAAATACTCCCCGCCCTTACCGGACGAACCCACCAGGTTGGCGCGCCAGACAGTCAGCACCCGTGGCCAGTTGCCAGGGTCGTCGGGATCGGTCACCGCAAGCTTGAGCTTGCGCTGCGCAAGCTGCTCGGCGACATACTCCCCGACATCACGGCCCGCCGCGGCCGCCTCGTCGGCGACGTCGAGGCTGGACCGGTCGAACTGCGGATAGAACGGGGTCCAGCCCATCGCCGTTGCCGAGGCCAACAAGTCCATCGTGTGCTTGCCGGCAAACCGGCCACGGCCCACCGGGCTGGTCAGCTTGTCGGCCCCGTAATTGTCGTAGCGCCATTGATCGGTGTGCACATACCAATAGGAGGCGCCGGGCACCTGTCGTGGCGGCCGTACCCAGTCGGTGGCCATCGACATTGTCTGAAAGCCGGTGAGCGGACGCACCTTCTCTTGGCCGACGTAGTGCGCCCAGCCGCCGCCGTTGCGTCCCATCGACCCGGTCAACATCAGCAGCGCCAGCACCGCACGGTAGATCGCGTCGCTGTGGAACCAGTGGCAGATGCCGCCGCCCATGATGATCATCGACCGGCCACCGGATTCCTCAGCGCTGCGGGCGAATTCCTTGGCGATGCGGATGGCTTGGGTGGCCGACACCCCGGTGATCGGCTCCTGCCAGGCCGGCGTGTTGGGCTGGGCGGGATCGTCGTAACCGGTGGGCCACTCACCGGGCAACCCGGGACGCGCCACCGCGTAGTTGGCCAGCATCAGGTCGAACACTGTGCACACCAGGTGCTCACCGACCTGGCGTACCGGTACACCGCGCGCCGCGGTTTCGCCTTCACCGTTGATGGTGTCGAAGCTGGGCAGCGTGACCAGCGCGCTGCGCCGATCACCGTTGCTGGCGCCCGCAGGCTGCACGCTGAGCGCGGGCCTCACATCGGCCAAGTCAAGGTTCCACTTTCCGATGCCGTCGTCGCCGTAGCGGAATCCCAGCGAGCCGTGCGGCACCACGATCGAGTCCGTAGCCTCGTCCAACAGCGCCGGTTTGAACGCGGCATTTTCAACGTCTTGTCCGAGGTCGGCTGCGGTGAGGTTCTTCCCCGGCACCAGCGCATCGCCACGCTGTTCGAGCTTGATCAAAAACGGCAAGTCGGTGTATCTGCTGGCATACTCAATGAAGAACGGAACCGGTTTGCGCACATAGCATTCGGTGAGGATCACGTGGCCCATCGCCATGGCCAACGCGCCGTCGGTGCCGGCCGCGCACGGCATCCACTCATCGGCGAACTTGGTGTTGTCGGCGTAGTCGGGGCTGACACTGACTACCTTGGTGCCGCGGTAGCGGACCTCGGCCATCCAGTGCGCGTCGGGGGTCCGGGTAATGGGAACGTTGGAACCCCACATCATCAGATACGCCGCGTCCCACCAGTCCCCGGATTCGGGCACGTCGGTCTGGTCGCCGAACACCTGCGGGGAGGCTACCGGCAGATCTGCGTACCAGTCGTAGAACGACGTCATCGGGGCGCCGATCAGTTCGAAGAATCGCGACCCGGCGGCGTAGGACACCATCGACATGGCCGGGATCGGTGAGAAGCCGGCGACCCGGTCCGGACCGTAGGTCTTGATCGTGTGTACGTGGGCGGCGGCGATCATCTCGGTGGCCTCGGCCCAGCTCACCCGAACCAGCCCGCCCTTGCCGCGGGCCCGCTGATAGCGGCGACGGCGCTGCGGGTCGGCCTGGATGTCGGCCCATGCGAGCACAGGATCGCCGAGCCGCGCCTTGGCCTCCCGGTACATCTCGACCAGCACACCGCGGGCATAGGGGTAGCGCACCCGGGTCGGCGAGTAGGAATACCAGGAGAACGACGCGCCGCGGGGACAGCCGCGCGGCTCGTACTCCGGGCGGTCCGGACCCACCGATGGATAGTCGGTCGCCTGGCCCTCCCAGGCGATGATGCCGTCTTTGACGTAGATCTTCCACGAGCACGACCCGGTGCAGTTGACACCGTGTGTGGAGCGAACCACCTTGTCGTGGCTCCAGCGGTCGCGGTAGAACACGTCGGCTTCGCGGCCTCCCTGCCGGGTCACGGTGCGCAGGTCGGCCGAGATCTCGCCCGGCGTGAAGAACCGCCCGCTGCGCTCCAAGAGCTCCTCGAGCACTCCACCAATGCGAGGTGTGGCAGTCAAGAAGTACTCCTCCTAATCGGTGGTGTCGCGCCGTGTCGCCCGGCCGTACGTGTGACCTCAGTTGAGTTGTGCTCAGCAGTGCGCTCAGTGATCCGCCCGTCCGAACCAGCTCGGATCGGCTCGACCATCGGTGTTGCGGGCCCGCGGGATGGCCGGCGATACAGCACAGCATAGGTCGACGTGGATGGGGCAATCACGTCCACCGCCCCCGGCCAGGTACGAAAAACGCCGTCATGAGCATCGGTTTTCGCGCAAGCGAAAGCCTCCCGGTCGGTCAACGAAGCCGGGGCGGCAGGGTCGGCACAACCATCTGGCTCGCTATCGGCTCGCACATCCAGGGCAGATTCGTGTGGCGTTAGTTACAGGTCATATTGTTGTATTCCAGTTCACTGTGGCGGCCTGGAACGCGCCTGTGCATAAGCTGCCGGAAGTCTGTGGACTTGTTATGTGGGCCGTTCACAGGGCGCCGGTCAGATCCTCCAGCCAGCCCCGATCGGCGGGCACCCAGTCGACATCGTGCAGCTCGGCGGCCGTGACCCAGCGCAACGCCCGATGATCACGCGCAGCCGGCTCACCGCTGAGCAAGCGCACCCGGTAGGCCCGCAGGGTGATCCCGCCGTCCACCGCGATGTCCGCGCCGAGCCGGTCGCCCACCGCGACGTCGCCCAGCACCAGGCCCAGCTCCTCGGCCAACTCGCGGGCCAGCGCGTCGCGTTCGGCCTCACCGGGCGCGACCTTGCCGCCGGGCAGCTCCCAGCGGCCGGCCAGCTCCGGCGGCCGGACGCGCTGTGCCACCAAGACGTGGGAGTCGCAGATGAGGGCGCCGGCGACGACGATCTGGGTCGGCATGGCCAGTGACGCTATACCGTCGCAGTGGCCGTGTTACGGCCTGCCAACGGTCTGGGCTACCTGCATGAACATCGGAAGACGGCAGATCGCCCGACTGGTCGCCGCCGACCCCGAGATGTGAGTCGAATTCCCTTGCGGCACAATGTCTCTCTTACGGTTTGAACACCATCGTGGAATACTCGACTCTAGTCAGTACCAGGCACTTCCAGGATGGGAGTTGGCGATGATCACCGAACGCGCAAATATGTTCCCTCGCATCTTCAGGGGCTACGACCCGGCCGCGGTCGATCCTTACATCGAGGCGTTGCTCAGCAAGGAGAAATTGCTGATCGACGAAGTGCAGAACCTTAGGACCCAGCGAAACGAATCCGGCGATGAAGCCGCCGGGCTGCGGATCGAGGTGGCCTGCCTCAAGGACGAGGTCGCTGTCCTCTCGGACACCTCTCCGTCGTCCTACGCGATACAACATCGGATGACGAAGATGCTGCGGCGTGCGCTCGATGAGATCTCCCGGATGCAGGCCGAGGCACGGGCCGAGGCAGACGCGCTCATCGCGGCGGCCGCGGCCGAGGCCGAGGCCACGCAGCAGCAGCACCGAGAGCTGTTGGCGCACATGGCCGCCCAGCGAAAAGCGTTGGAAACGGAATGTGAACAAACCCGGAAAGATCTCGACACCGAACTCGCCGGTACGCGTGCCGAAGCCCAGTCATTGATCGACGAGGCCTGGCAGGAGGCCCAGCATGAGCGTGAGCAACTCCTCGCCGACGCCAAGGAGAAGGCTCATGATTTCGATGAGCGAGCCCACCGCGCGATGGACGAGGCGAATCAGCAACGAATCATGATCCTCGAAGAACTGATGGGCGTAGCCCGCGACCTGCAGGGCGTTCCGGCCAGCCTTGAGTCCGCGTACCAGCAACGAAATAATCTGCCGGAAGCCGGCGTGGTGGTGCCCTTGGATCAGAAAAATCAGGCACCGGGCAATCCCGCCGTAGCCTCGTAGGTGACCACCCACGGGGAAGGGCGGTTACCTTCCGGGCTTCCCCGGTTACCCGTTAGCCGAAAGGAGAGGATGAATCCGGCATGGCCGTGTTAACAGATGACCAAGTAGACGCCGCACTGCCCGACCTCAACGGATGGGAGCGCGCCGACGGGGCCCTGCGCCGCTCGATCAAGTTCGGAAGCTTCCTGGCCGGTATCGATGCCGTGCGCCGGGTGGGCGAGCACGCGGAGAGCAAGGACCACCACCCGGACATCGATATCCGTTGGCGGACGGTGACTTTCGCTCTCGTCACACATTCCGAGGGCGGTATCACCAAAAACGATCTCGAGATGGCACGCGATATCAACGGGATCGTCGACAACTAACCCGCGGCTGGGCCCTTCTCGTCGGCATCACGCCTGCCCGCGGCCGCGACCCAGATCAACGTCGCCACCGCCGCCACCGGGTAGATCAGTCCGGCCCAGGCCAGGTACCACGGTCGGCTGATCTGCCAGATGGTCGGTTGAGCGAAGCTCAGCAACCACGGCACACCGATCAGGGTGAGCACCAACCAACCCCAGCCCACGATGCGCGCTCCGCGCAGCGTTCGGCCCGCCCCGTGGATGGCCCAGACCATCAGCGGCACCAGCCACACCCAGTGGTGGGTCCAGGAAATCGGTGAGAACAGCAGCCCGAACAACTCCACCACGATCAGCCTGCCCAGCTGATCGGCGGAGTCCAGCCCGCGCCAGGCCAGGACGGCCAGCACCGCGGTGACCGCGAGGGCGGCCACCAGCAGCGGGCCGAATCCGACATCGTGGCCCAGGATCCGCGAGAGGGCGCCGCGCCAGGACTGATTGAACGAGGTGGCGATGGGGCCCACCCGGTGGGCGTCGCCGAGCAGGTCGGTGAAGTAGTAGCGGGTCTGATCGCCGACGACCAGGACCGAAATCCCAATGGTGGCAACGAAAACGACCGCCGAGAACACCGTCGCGGCCCAGCGCCGCGCCCCCGCCAAATAGACCCCGGAGACGGCGGGCGTCAATTTGATTCCGGCCGCCACGCCGACCAGCAGCCCCGACAGCCACCATCGCGTGGTGTAGACCGCCCACAACACGGCGGTCATCAGCAACACATTGACCTGGCCGTAGTCGAATGTGCTGCGCAGCGGCTCGATCCAGATGGAGATCGCCGTCCACCCCATCGCGAGGCGGCGACCGCGGGCGCCGGCCGCCACGCCCGTCAGGCGCTGGCTGATCCGGATCGCGCCGTAGAGGGCGGCCATGGTCGCGATCTGCCACAGGAATGCGACGAGGCCGAACGGCAACAGGTGCAGCGGGTAGAAGACCACGGCCGCGAACGGCGGGTAGGTGAACGGCAGCGGGAAGTCCGGCGTCTGGTCGGCGTAGACGTAGCTGTACAGCGCGCCGGGATGATCGATCGCGGCGGCTCCGCCGAGGTAGACGTGCAGGTCGACGAAATTCGCGCCGTTAGGGGCCAGGTATGTCCAGGCCAGCCTCGCGGCGACGCTCGCGACGAGCAGCATCGGCGCGGCCCCTGGCAGGAGGCCCGCCAACCGCTGCGTGATGGGTGCCGCCGGGGCGGCCGAGATGGTGTTTATCCGCCCGACTTTAGCGATCGGGGCAGCCGCCACCGCCCCGTCGGTCCTCTGACATCTATTTAGGGAACTCATTTGCAAGCGTTCGGTCACCGCTCTCACTCGTATCCGTAACGAATACATAAATGCCACACGTGTCACTTGAGTCCCATCTGCATCAAAGTAACTTCGGCGCCGGGACCTGTAATCGATCAATCAGGGAGAGTCATGCCAACCATCTGGACTTACTTGCGAGCAGCCGCCGTCGTGGCCGGCTCGTCCGCAGCACTATTAACGGGCGGTATCGCCCACGCCGACCCCGTGCCGGCTCCGGCCGTGCCGAACATTCCGCAGCAGCTGATCAGTTCGGCGGCCAACGCGCCTCAAATCCTGCAGAATCTCGCAACCGCACTCGGCGCCACGCCGCCCGCGGCGCCGGCCACTCCGGGCATCAGCTTCCCGGGCGTTCCGGCGGCCGCCTCGCCGGCCTCGGCGGCATCGGTGGCGGGCATTCCGTCGATCCCCGGACTGACCCCGGCGACACCCGTCGCTCCGGCGTCGTCCCCGGCGCTCCCGTCCATTCCCGGGCTGGCGCAGTCGGCGACGCCCGCCGCACCGGCGTCAACGCAAGCGGCCACCGGCATTCCGGGGATGATCCAGGGCCTGACCGGCGCCCAGCCGGCGGCCGCGTCTCCGGGCGTTCCGGCCGCCTCATCGATCCCGGGCCTGCCGGCGATCCCGGGGTTGTCGGCACCGACCGCACCGGCCACACCGCCCGCCCCGCAAATCCCGCAGGCGCAGGTCAACATGCCGGCGATGCCGTCGGGCCTCCCGGTCAGCGTGCCTTCGCAGGTGCGGCTTCCGCAGGATCTGCCGGCGCTGGCATCGGGGCAGACCCCGGCGGCGCCGGCGGCCCCGGCGGCCCCAGCCGCATCCGCGCCGGCGGCCAGCCCGGCCGGACCGGCAGCGCCGCTGCTCGCCGCGCTGCCTTGAGCAGCGTCGTCGTCGACCTAACCCACCACTGAGAACCGGAGGACACCGTGGCAACCACTTGGAATCTGTCCAAAGGTTTGGCCGCTGTCGTCACGGCATCGGTTGCCGCGTTCGGGCTCTGCCCGAACGCGGCAGCCGACCCGGCGGCGCCGCAGCCGACACCACCATCCAACGCGGCCCAACAGCTGCCGGGTCTGCCTGCCTTGTCGCAGCTCAGCCCGCTCATCCAGCAAGCGGCGGGCGACCCGCAGCAAGCGACGCAGCTGCTGATGGCCGCCGCGCAGGCCTTCACCCACAGCCCGACCGCGCCCAGCGAGTCCAAAAACGTTGCCGCGGCGGTGAATCAGTTCGTCCAAGAGCCCACCGGGCCGGTGCAGCACGTGCCCGCCTCGGGCATAGAACCCGGTTTGCAGGCGCACCTGCCGACCGGTATCGACCCGGCGCACGCGGCCGGTCCGGCGCCCGCCGCCGCTCCGGCACCGGCACCCGCCCAACCCGCCAATGGGCCCGTCGCGGCACCCGTTCCGGCGCCACCGGCGCCGGCCGCGACCCCTCCCGCACCGGAGGCCGCCGCGCTGCCCGCCCCGGCACCTGCGCCTGCACCGGACGCCGCCCCCGCGGCGGCCGCTCCGGGATTCGGCGCTGACACGCCGCCCACGCAGGACTTCATGTATCCGTCGATCGGCACCAATTGCCTGGCGGATGGCAGCAGCGCCATCGCCACCGCGCTGTCGGTCGCGGGGCCCGCCAAGATTCCGCTCCCCGGCCCGGGCCCGGGCCAGACCGCCTACGTGTTCACCGCGGTCGGTACCCCCGGACCCGCCGAGGTGCAGAAGCTACCGTTGAACGTCACGTGGGTGAACCTAACCACCGGCAAGTCCGGGACCGTCGCCCTCACCCCGCGATCGGACATCAACCCGGACGGGCCGACGACGTTGAGCGCAATCGCCGACACCGGTTCGGGCAGCATCATGTCGACGATCTTCGGGCAGGTCACCACCAAGGAAAAGCAGTGCCAGTTCATGCCCACGATCGGCTCGACGGTGGTGCCGTAACCGACCGGCGCCGCCACCGTTTCGCCACCTGCGAACGCGCGTGCCCCCGCACCGGGGGTGCGCGCGCTCGCTTCTAGTACGCCATGAACAGGATCGCGTCGCGGTCGTACTCGAGGCCAGGATGGACGCTGGCGAGGTGAGCTTGAGTCAATTCGACCAGCTCATCCTCGTCCTTGCCGACAATGGCCTCGCCGCACGGACACGTGAGGTGTGTCTTCACGTTGCTGCCCTTCCCTTCTGGTGACCTACTACTTCGCCGCCTTGGCTGCTGCTTTCATCTGCTTCTTGTACGAACGCACTTCGCCCATCGATTGGGCATCGACGATATCGGCGACGGAGATGTGCGTGCCGTCCTTGCCGAACTGCCCGGCTGCCGCGCGCCAGCCTTTCGGCGTCACCCCGTACTGCTTGCCCAGCAGCGCCAGAAAGATCTGCGCCTTGACCTCGCCGAATCCGGGTAGCCCCTTAATTCGCCGCAGCAGCTCCTCGCCGTCGGGGTCGCCCGCGGTCCACAAGCCGGCGGCATCGCCGTCGTAACGGTCCACGACGATCTGGGCCAGGGTCTGGATACGCTTGGCCATCGATCCCGGAAATCGGTGTATCGCAGGCCTTTCCGAGCACAGCGCGGCGAACTTGTCGGGGTTGTACTCGGCGATTTCATGAGCACCGAAGCCGCCCATCCGGTCCGCGATCTTCTTCGGTCCTGCGAAGGCCGTCTCGAAAGGTACCTGCTGATCCAGAACCATCCCGATGAGCAGGGCCAGCGGATCGCTGGATAGCAGCTTGTCGGCCTCAGGTTCTTGAGCGAGCCACAGTTTCACTGTCAACGACCAACCTTTCGCTGCACACCCTAGGACCGGTGACCTATGTGTTCGACAGACTACCTACCAGAAAGTCGCTGACGACCAGCAGATAACCCCGGAGTTATCGTGACGTGGTGGTGGATGAGACCCGATTGGCACTGATGCTGGCCCGCGACGAACTGCATGCGCTCGTCACCGCCTATTGCCGGGCCGTCGACCGCGCGGATTATGACGGGCTCCGCAGCCTGTACCACCCCGAGGCCACCGACTCGCACGGCTCGTTCTCCACGGGCGGCGTCGAACAGTTCATCGCACAATTGCAGGCCGCGGAACCGTATGTGCGTGTCTCCCAACACAACATCACCACCACGAACTTCGTGGTCGAGGGCGAGGAGGCCCGCGGCGAGATCTACTGCCTGGTGTTTCACACCTTCGCCGGTCCCGAACACGACATCGACGTCATCATCGGCGGCCGGTACCTGGACGAGTACACCCAGCACGACGGCCGCTGGAAATTCAGTCGGCGCACCATCGTCGCGGATTGGGCATACCAAAACGACCCGTCCCAACTGGATTTCTCGCATCCCAGCACCCGGGGAAGCCTGCGCGCCAAACCGGGGCAGGCCGACCCTTCGATCGGCCTATTTTGCCCACCCCGCGGCTAGACGAATCAGGCTGTCTACTAACAACTCTCGGGAGTCAGCCGCTCTTGCGGCGGAATTCACGACGGTTTCCCGCCGCGCCGTGCGCCCGGGACTGCTTGCCGGCGCCGTCTTTGTGGTCGGATCCGTTCGAGGATTTCGCCATCTTGCGGTCGAGCGCCTCACGGAACTTACGCTTGGTGTCCTCGTCTGACCCGGGCGATTCAGAAGCCCCCGACGACTTGGACGACTGTGAACTCTGCCGGGCATTCGATTCAGCCATACGGGCAGCTTAGCCCCGGTTTGCCGGCGAGCGGGTAGACGGCGCGGCTACCGCATGCCCGGGGGCATGCCGTACACGTGCGAGATCGGCAACGTCAGCAGCACCCGCCGATCGGTGACCATCGCCCGACGGTATTCGTCCCAATCCGGATGTTCACCGGCGATGTTGCGGTACAAGGCAATCAGCGCCTCCACGGTGTCATCGCCGGGCGCGGCCGCCGGGGGTGTCAGTTCGGCGGTGCCCTCGGCAACGGCATAGGACCAGCCGTCGTCGGCGTCGACCAGGATCGACGCCCGCGGGTCCCGCCGCAGGTTGCGGGTCTTGGCGCGCGGCTCGGTGATCGAGACCTGGATCAGAAGGCTGCGCGGGTCGAAGTGGTAGCTCACGTTCGACAGCTGCGGTCGCCCGTCGCGCTTGATGGTGGCCAGCACCCCGAGGGAATGTCCGCTTATCAAGGCCAGCAGCTTGTCGTCGAAGACTTGGCGTCCCATGACGAAAGCCTACGTCGCACGCCGCCCGAACGGCCCGGGATGGCGGTTCCCCGGGCGTGCTGGTGGAATCGGGGCATGACCAAGTACGCGGCGTTTCTGCGTGGCGTCAACGTCGGAGGCGTCAATCTCAAGATGGCCGAGGTGGCGGCCGCCCTGACCGACGCGGGCTTCACCGGGGTGCGGACCGTGTTGGCCAGCGGCAACGTGCTGCTGGAGTCGTCGGCGGGCGCCACGGCGGTGCGCAAGAAGGCGGAAGCCGCGTTGCGCGAACGGTTCGGCTACGACGCCTGGGTGCTGGCCTACGACATCGGCACGGTGCGCGACGTCGTCGACGCGTATCCGTTCGAGCGGGATGCCGACGGATACCAGTCCTACGTCACGTTCGTCGCCGATGGGGCGGTGCTCGACGAGCTCGCCGCGCAGGCCTTGGGCGCCGGCCCGAACGAGAGGATCAGCCGGGGCGAGGGCGTGGTCTACTGGCAGGTCCCCAAGGGCGGCACCCTGGACAGCACCATCGGCAAGACGATGGGTAAGGCGCGCTACAAGTCGTCGACCACGACGCGCAACCTGCGCACGCTGGACAAGGTGTTGCGCTGAGCCCGGCGCGCACACACTCGACGCACCAACGCTTTTCGATGTTTTCAACGTTTTTCAGTGCCGAACGGGGCGGCTCACTCGTCGGGCACCGCTTCGATGTAGCGCACGGCATCGGCCTTGTCCAGCCCGAGTCCGCGCGCTACCCGGACGTACTCACGCGCGGCGGCCGCCATCGCGGCGTCGGTCGGGTCGTAGCGGGCGATGAATGTGCCGAAGCGGCCCCGGGTTTCGATGATGGCGTTGGTTTCCAGCTCGCGGTAGGCCCGAGCGACGGTGTTGACGGCGACCCCGAGTTGGCCGGCCAGATCCCGCACGGTGGGCAGGCGGGTGCCGGGCGCCAATGCGCCCTCCCGGACCCCGTCGATCACCTGCGTCCTGAGCTGGTCGAACAACGGCTTGCCCGCCTTCACATCGACCCGCAACCAGTCACCCAGCTCCACCCGTCCAGTATTCCCCACCCCCGGCTATCTTGGTGGGATGCGCGTAGCGGTGCTCAGCGGCGCGGGGATCTCCGCGGAGAGCGGCGTGCCGACCTTCCGCGATGACAAGAACGGGTTGTGGGCCCGCTTCGATCCCTACGAGCTGTCCAGCACCCAAGGCTGGCGGGACAACCCCCAGCGCGTCTGGGGCTGGTATCTGTGGCGGCACTACCTGGTCGCCGATGTCCACCCCAACGCGGGTCATCGCGCCATCGCCGCCTGGCAAGACGACGCCCAGGTCAGCGTCATCACCCAGAACGTTGACGACCTGCACGAGCGCGCCGGCAGCCAGTCCGTCCACCACCTGCACGGGAGCCTCTTCGAATTCCGTTGTGCGCGTTGTGCTGTGCCGTACAGCGGCGCGCTGCCTCACATGGCCGAACCGGCGCTGGAGGTGGAGCCCCCGGTGTGTCATTGCGGCGGCCTGATCCGGCCCGACATCGTGTGGTTCGGCGAACAGTTGCCCGACGAGCCGTGGCAGCGCGCCGTGCAGGCGACCGAGTCCGCCGACGTGATGGTGGTGGTCGGGACCTCGGCGATCGTCTATCCGGCGGCCGGACTGGCGGAGCTGGCGCTGTCCCGCGGCGCCGCCGTCATCGAGGTCAATCCCGAAGTCACGCCGTTATCGGCCAACGCCACCCTCAGCATCCGTGACACGGCGAGCGCGGCGCTGCCCGGGCTGCTGCAGCGGCTGCCCGCTCTGTTGACGTGAGGGTCAGGGCCGGCGCGCGCGGCCCAGCAGCAGCTCCGACACCGGCATCGGCGCCCAGGCCGGCAGCGTCCACTCCCGCCTCGACGTGTCGACGTCGAATCCCGCCTCGACGATCGAGCGTTCGGTGTCACGATGGGTGTGACAGTTGCCGAACAGCCGCGGCCACAGGGTCGCATCGACGAAACGCTGGAAGCGGCCGCGCGCACCGGCGCTGGCGATGTGCTCGAGGTAGCGCAGTTCCCCGTCCGGGCGCAGCAACGAGTACAGGCGCCGCAGCACGCCGCCGGGGTCGCGCACCGAGCAGAGCACCAGCGAGCACACCACCGCGTCGAACGGCTCCCCGCCGCTGAGGCTTTCGGCCGCCTCGCCGGAGACGATCACGCGGACGGGCACCGCGTCCGCCGCGGCGCGGGCCCGGGCCGCCAGCCGCGGTTCGGGCTCGACCGCGATCACCTCGTCGACCGATTCCGGATAGTGCGGAAAATTCGTCCCGACCCCCGCGCCGACTTCCAGCACCCGGCCGGACAAGCCGGCCAGATTTTCCCGCCGCAGGGCACGGATCGCCTCGGCTTCATGGCTGGCGACGACGGGCCAGACGCGCGCGAAGAAGGGATTGTCGACCGCGGTTGTCATATGTATGTGAACCTTCCGACTCTGATGAGCCCCAGGATAGGGTTCGACGACCAGGTCGGTCGGCCGTTAACCGATATTGGGCACCGGTTCCACGAGCGCGGGCCCGGGGAGTTCGACCTGTTCGGCGGGCGGCTCGAGGCGTGCGGGTCCTCCGTCGCCTGCCTCACTGATGCCGAAGCGGTCATGCAGCCACGCCAGAGGCTTGGGCGCCCACCAATTCCACCGGCCCATCACATGCATGAAGGCCGGGACGACCACCATCCGCACCAGGGTGGCGTCGGCGATGACGGCAAGCACCAGGCCCAGACCGAACATCCGCATGAACGAGACGTGGGCGGCGATCAGCGCGGCGAAGGACATCGACATCACCACCGCGGCCGCGGTGATCACCCGTCCGGTGCGGGCGACGCCGAGCGCCACGCTCTCGTCGTTGGCGGCGTGGGCCTGCTTCGGGGTCGGCCGGGCCGGTCGGGCGGCGCCGGACGCCAGCCAGTACTCGCGGATCCGGGAGAGCAGGAAGACCTCGTAATCCATCGACAACCCGAAGGCGATGCAGAACAGCAGCACCGGCATGTTGGCCACCAGCGTCCCGCTCGGTGTGGTGCCGAGCGCGCCGAGATGGCCGTCCTGGAAGATCCACACCAGCGCGCCGAACGCCGCGGTCAACGACAGGAAGTTGCAGGCGAGCGCCTTGACCGGCAGCAGCACGCTGCCGGTCAGCAGGAACAGCAACACGAACGTGATCGCGGCCATCAACCCGAGCACCAGCGGAAGCCGTTCCGTCACCGCATCGACACTGTCGCGGTTCACCTGTGCCACCCCGCCCATCTCGACGGATCGGCCCGCGGGGCCGGGGACCTCGTGCAACCGCTGGAGCTGGGCGTCGTTCGCCGCGGAAAACAGCGGCGCCGTGCTGCTGACGGTCAGGAAGGCGCTGCCATGGGCCACCCCTGTCGCCCCGGCCGGTGGCCCGACCCGGTTCCCGCCGGCGAAGGTGCCCCCGGGTGCGGACACCGCCGCCACGTCGGGCACCCGCGACAGCTCGGCGGCGTATTTGTCGAAATCCCCCGGATTCAGGGCGGCGGCGTCGGCGACGACGATGGGCACCGACGTCGCGGAATCGTCGGCGAAATCGCTGCGCAACCGGTCGCCGACCTGATGCGCCGACGCCGAACGGGGCAGCACCCGGTCGTCCGGGAAACCCCACTTGACCGAGAAGAACGGCAACCCGAGCAGCAGTAGCAGGCCCACGACGGCCAGGCCGATCGGCGCCCAGCGCCGCATCACGAACTTGCTCGACCGATACCAGAACAGTTGCTCGACGGGTTTGTGCACCGGTTCGGGTCGCCGAAGCGCCCTGCGCAACAGCCGGCGCACATCGAACGCGTCCAGCCGGTCGCCCAGCAGCACGATCGCGGCCGGGGTGATCACGATCGACGCGGTGGCGACGAACGCGACCGTCGCCACCCCCGCGTAGGCGAACGACTTGAGGAAATACATCGGGAACGCCACCGTCGCCGACATCGACAACGCCACGGTGACCGCGGAGAACAGCACCGTGCGGCCGGAGGTGGCCATGGTCCGGACGAGCGCCTCGTCTCGGTCGTGGCCCTCGGCCAATTCGTCGCGATAGCGGCTGACGATCAGCAGTGTGTAGTCGATGGCCAGCGCGAGCCCCAGAGCGGTGCTCAGGTTGAGGGCGAAGATCGACACCTCGGTGGTGAAGGTGACCAGCCGCAACACCGACATCGAACCGACGACGGCCAGCGCACCCAACGCCATCGGCAGTGCGGCGGCCAGCAGCCCGCCGAACACCCAGATCAGCACCAGGAAGCTCAGCGGCAGCGCGATCATCTCCATCACCAGCAGATCGTCCTGGTTCTGCTTGTTGATCTGGGCATACTGCATGGCCGCGCCGCCGGCGCGGACGGTGACACCGTCACGGTCGTGGACGAACTGGTCCGACAAGGTCTGGGCGTTTTTCTGAACGAAGTTCTCGCCGCCTTTGAGGTTGACCACGATGAGGCCCGACTTGCCGTCGCGGCTCACCAGGTCGTCCGACGCCGTGCCAGTCCAGGGCGAGGACGCGTTGTAGACCAGCGGGGACCGCTGCAACTGGTCGACGAGGTCGGTGCCCACCTTGCGGGCTTGTTCGCTGTTGGTGCCACCGGGGGCCGTCACCAGAATCAGCATCTGCTGACCGCTCTGCCCGAACTTGTCGGCCAACACGCCGATGGCCCGGGCGGACTCCGAGTCCGGATCTTGGAAACCTCCCGGCGACAAGCTCTTGGCGACGGGGATGCCGAAGACGGCCGCGGCGAGGAAAACCAGCACCCCCGTCGCGATGATCCGGCGCGGCGCCGCGATGGCGACACGGGCGATTTTCTGCAGCATTTTCGAGCCCTTCCGCTGCCGGTGCCCCTTTGCGCTGGCCGCTGGCTGGTCGGCGACAACGTAACAAACGCTAATTCGCACGCGTCGAACAGTGTTCTCCTTAAGCACGCAGGCGGGCGGGTGCACCGTTCAACGCGGGGTTTCAAACCGCGGGGACACTAAGAGTCCGGCCAGAAAAATGTGCCGTAAGGAAGCAGCTCACGGCCCAAATTCCAGCGGAAACGGCGGGCGAACCTACCCGTCGGTAAATTGCCACCATTTTCCGAACCGTGACTCAAAGATTCCTTAATGGCGGCCCATACGCTCAGTGTCATGTGGATCGACGACACAAGTGCCGACGTCATCAAGGTCGACTTCGAGGCCCTCTACCACGGCGACGTGCTGGTGGAAGGTGAGACCTCGGAGCAGTTCGACGAACTGCAAGCGGCGAGCTGAGCCAGCGATGAGCATGCTCGCACGGCTGTTAATGGCCGAACCTTCCGTCAGCCGATGGTTCCGCAAGTAACCATTGACCCTGGTTGTCACGAAAGCCCCCCGCCGATGCGGGGGGCTTTCGTTTTGTCGACGGTGTGCGCGTCAGCGCGGGGCCATGCGGATGGCGCCATCCAGGCGGATGACCTCGCCGTTGAGCATCGGGTTCTCGACGATGTGCACGGCCAGCGCGCCGTACTCGTCGGGGTCGCCCAGCCGGGCCGGGTGCGGCACCTGCTTGCCCAGCGACGCTTGCGCCTCCTCGGGCAGGGAGCCGAGCAGCGGCGTCTTGAACAACCCCGGCGCGATGGTCACCACGCGGATGAGCTCGCGCGACAGGTCGCGCGCGATCGGCAGCGTCATGCCGACCACGCCACCCTTGGACGCCGAGTAGGCGGCCTGGCCGATCTGGCCCTCGAACGCGGCGACCGAGGCGGTGTTGATGATGACACCGCGCTCTTCACCCACCGGCTCGGCCTTCGCGATGCGCTCCGCGGCCAGCCGCAGCACATTGAACGTGCCGATCAGGTTGACGCCGATCACCTTCTTGAACCCGTCCAGGGGGAACGGGCCGTCCTTGGACAGGGTCTTGATGGCGTTGCCGATGCCCGCGCAGTTGACGTTGATGCGCAGCGTGCCCATCGACTCCGCGGCGTCCAGCGCCTTGCCGACGGCGGCCTCGTCGGTGACGTCCGCCTCGACGAAGCGGGCGCGGTCGCCCAGTTCGCGGACCGCGTCTTCGCCGCGCAGGTCGATCACGACCACCTGCGCGCCGCGGTCGAGCAGTCGCTTGGTGGTGGCCAGGCCCAGGCCCGACGCGCCCCCGGTGACGACTGCTACGGCGTCCTTGATCTCCATCGAGAGTCCTTTCGCTGCGTTCTGCCGACCAACCTGTTGGTCGGGACTATACCCAGTCCTTCAGCACGTCCCGGCCGTCGGGCACCGACACCGCTGGGCGGGGCAGGTCGTTGGCGGTGCGGGAGAACCGTGGCGCGGGCCGCGGTTGCAGGTTGCCGTCGACTTCGTAGAAGGTGTCCCGCTCGGTGTTGTGCGGCTCGGTCTGCACCTCGCCGAACGCCAGCACCGGGGTGACGCACGCGTCGGACTGCGCGAACACCTTGGCCCAGTGGTCGCGGTCACGGGCGGCGAACGCCTCGGTCAGCGCCGCCCGCAGCTCCGG
Organism: Mycobacterium sp.; assembly: GCF_025933915.1. GTDB lineage: Bacteria > Actinomycetota > Actinomycetes > Mycobacteriales > Mycobacteriaceae > Mycobacterium. Next base: position 12,343 of record NZ_JAICZA010000030.1, on the reverse strand, counting down.
CCAGCGGGATGCGTCGTTCTGGTCGGGCAGGTCGGCGCCGTCCAGGCCGAGCCCGGCCAGCATCGCCGCGTAGAACTGCGGCTCGATGGCACCCACCGCGACGTAGCGCCCGTCGGCGCACTCGTAGGTGTCGTAGTAGGGCGCACCGCCGTCGAGCATGTTGGTGCCGCGCTCGTCGGTCCACATGCCCGACGCACGGAACTGCCATATCATCTGGGCCAGCACGCTAGACCCGTCGACCATGGCCGCGTCCACCACCTGCCCCTTGCCGGAGCTCTGGCGCTCCCACAGCGCGGCGAGGATGCCGACGAGCAGGAACATCGAGCCGCCACCGAAGTCGCCGGCCAGGTTCAGCGGCGGCACCGGGCGTTCGTTCACCCGGCCGATGGAGTGCAGGATGCCGTTCAGCGAAATGTAGTTGATGTCGTGGCCGGCCTGCTGGTTGCGCGGGCCGGTCTGCCCCCAGCCCGTCATCCGGGCGTAGATGAGCCGGTCGTTGATCTTGGCGCAGTCCTCGGGACCGAGGCCGAGCCGCTCGGTGACGCCGGGCCGGTAGCCCTCGATCAGCACGTCGGCCTTGGCGATGAGGTCGAGCAACAGCTTGCGGCCCTCGTCGGATTTCAGGTCGGCGGCCACGATACGCCGGTTTCGGTTGGTGGTGTCCTTCACGGCGCCAACGGGATTCACCGACGGCCGATCGACGCGCACCACATCGGCACCCAGATCCCCCAGGATCATCGCGGCGTGGGGGCCCGGCCCGATGCCGGCCAACTCGACGACGCGCAGTCCCTTCAACGGTCCAGCCATGATCCACCGACCTTTCGTCCACTCTGACGCCCTTGACCGCTCGTGCTCAAACAACCGGTCGTTCGACATCTTCGCAGCCGCCCCCGTCGCCCGCGCACCCCGGTCACTTATGGTGAGCCCATGCCTTCATCCGCGATCGCCACCCTCACACCAGTCGCAGGCCTCGACGTCACGCTGTCCGGCGGCGTGTTCTCGGTGACCATCAACCGGCCCGACAGCCTGAACTCGCTGACCATTCCGGTGATCACCGGGATCGCCGATGCGATGGAATACGCGGCCACCGACCCCGAGATCAAGGTGGTGCGGCTCGGCGGCGCCGGACGCGGCTTCAGCTCCGGCGCGGGCATCAGCGCCGACGACGTGTCCGATGGCGGCGGGGTCCCGCCGGACGAGATCATCCTCGAGATCAACCGGCTGGTGCGCGCGATCGCCGCGCTGCCCCACCCGGTGGTCGCGGTCGTTCAGGGCCCGGCGGCCGGGGTCGGCGTTTCCATCGCCCTGGCCTGCGACGTCGTATTGGCTTCGGAGAGCGCGTTTTTCATGCTCGCCTTCACCAAGATCGGGTTGATGCCCGACGGCGGCGCGTCGGCGTTGATCGCGGCCGCGATCGGCCGTATCCGCGCGATGCAGATGGCGTTGCTTCCCGAACGGTTGCCGGCCGCCGAGGCGCTGTCCTGGGGGCTGGTCACCGCGGTCTATCCGGCCGACGACTTCGAGGCCGAGGTGGACAAGGTGATCGCACGGTTGTTGGGTGGCCCGGCCGTGGCCTTCGCCAAGACCAAGCTGGCGATCAACGGGGCCACGCTCACCGAGTTGGATCCGGCCCTGCAGCGTGAATTCGACGGACAGTCGGTGCTGCTGAAGTCCCCCGACTTCGTCGAGGGCGCAACGGCCTTTCAGCAGCGCCGCACCCCGGACTTCACCGACCGCTGAATGTCGTCGCGCTGACCGGCGCGGCGCTTAACCGCGCATCGATGCGGTAATCCTCCTCGTCAGACCCCAATGGTCGACGGGTAACGGAGGATTGATGTCTGAACAGCTGCGCTGCCTGGTGACCGGCGCGACCGGCTACATCGGCGCGCGCCTGGTGCCCCGACTGTTGGACGAGGGCCATCACGTCCGGGCCTTGGCGCGCAACCCCGACAAGCTGGCGCAGGTGCCATGGCGGGACCAGGCGGAGGTGGCGCGCGGCGACCTCGCTGACGTCGATTCGCTGATCGCCGCGTTCGACGGAATCGACGTGGTGTACTACCTGGTCCACTCGATGGGAACCTCGAAGGATTTCGCCGCCGAGGAGACCCGCGCCGCCCGCAATGTCGTGACGGCTGCGCGGCGCACCGGGGTGAGACGGGTGGTGTATCTGAGTGGCCTGCATCCGGAAAACACCGACCTCTCACCGCATCTCGCGTCACGCAAAGCCGTCGGCGAGGCGCTCATCGACTCCGGCATCGAGACCGTGGTGTTGCAGGCCGGAGTGGTCATCGGTTCGGGATCGGCGTCGTTCGAAATGATCCGGCACCTCACCGACCGGTTGCCGGTGATGACCACGCCGAAGTGGGTGCACAACAGGATCCAGCCGATCGCGGTGCGCGACGTGCTGTACTACCTGGCCGCGGCGGCTTCTCTTTCGAAGGCCCCGGTCCCGAAGTCACGCACCTGGGACATCGGTGGCCCCGACGTGTTGGAGTACGGCGACATGATGCGGGTCTACGCCCAGGCCGCGGGACTGAGCAGCCGCCACCTGTTCGTGCTGCCGTTTCTGACCCCGGCGATCGCCAGCCTCTGGGTGGGTCTGGTGACCCCGATTCCGTCCGGCCTGGCGCGGCCGCTGGTCGAATCGCTGGAATGCGATGCGGTGACGCGTGATTCCGATGTCGACAGCATCATCGACCCGCCGCCGGGCGGGCTGACAAGTTACCGTCGAGCAGTTGAATTGGCGCTCAATCGCGCGGCGCATGGTCTCCCTGGTGCCAGCTGGTCCTCGCTGCGCACGCAACCAGCGGAGCCACTGCCCAGTGATCCGCCTTGGGCGGGGGAGGTCGTCTACGCCGAAGTGCGGAGGACCGCGACCATGGCGAAACCCGACGAGGTCTGGCGGGCGGCCGAAAATGCCGTCAATGGCAGCAGGCGACCCCGGATGCTCAAGCGCTGCAGCGTGGAGGAGCACGAGCCCGGGTCCAGGCTGCGGCTGCGTATCCAGACGCGCTCACCGGGACGGGCGTGGCTCGAGATCACCGTTACACCACACGACGGCGGCGGCAGCGATTACCTGCAACGGGCGATCTTTTTTCCGAGCGGCACCCTAGGCAGGTTGTACTGGTTCGCGGTGTGGCCCCTGCGTACCGCCGCACTGCGCGCCCTCGCGCGCGACATCGTCGCCTCGGCTCAGGGCTGAGGTCAGACCCCGAACAGCGGGGGCAGCACCAGCACCATGATCAACCCCCATACGAAATGGGTGAGTACCGGTGCCAGCACCCCGCCACTGGCTCGCCTTTCCAGCGCACATACGGTGCCGAGGATGATCGCGGCGAACCCCAGCATCAAATTCCCGCTGGCCAAGGTGGCAGCGACATACACAATGGTCGAAATGGTCACCGGGTAATGTCGCCCCAACGCTGTGTAGAAGGCGCCGCGAAAAAATAATTCCTCGGCGACGCCGTTCACAACGGTGATGAGCACGATAAACGCGAACCATCCCCCGTGAGCGAATTGCAGCACCCGGACGATCAGATCCGAAACAATGGGGATCTCCCGAGCGATCAGCCCACCAAGCACGAAAATGCCGCCGAGGGCCAGGCCGACGGTCGCCCCCGAGATGACCGGCCGTTGGTTACGGCCTCGCCAGCAGATGCCACCCAGGTGCAGCGGACCGGAGATCAGCGCGCCGGCGATCCACACCGCCGCGAGCGCCAGGGTCAGCCAGTAGAAGCTGGCCTCCCCCGGATGGCGCCGCAACGAGTACCCGAGCACCGCGGCGCCGACCACCAGCGTGATCGCGACGACGACCCGCCGGCGCCGCACAACGGACGGTGGCTCGTTCTGTGGCACAGCAACATTGGTGACCGCGCGACGCAACTCGGCGAAGACGCTGGTGCGGTAGGGGGTCGTTGACTGGCTCATGCGGGACGCACCTTCGGGGTCAGGGCGATCAGGATGTCGAGGCCGGTGCGAAGCGCGCCGGCAACCGGACCGGGGACCTTGTTCACCAGTCCCAGGGCCGGCCGCACGATGGCGGGTGTGACGCGCTGGGCGAGTTGCCTGAGGCGCCGCGCGTCTCCACCGGCCCAGGCGGCATCGGTGTTCGCGAGGTGGTGCGGGTCGGCCAGGGCGTTGACGGGACGCGGCCGCTGATTCGACCGGTCGGCCACGGCCAGGGCGATGGCGTCATCGATGTCGAGCAATCCCCCGGGCAGATCGGGTACCCGGTCGCGCAGGTCGCTGATCGATGCCACCATCGGGTGGTCCAGCGACTCGACCAGGTCGCCGGCCAGGCCCGGCGGCACCGGCAATGCGACGCCGGTGATCAGCGACGCCAGCCCGGTGTCGACCCTGCCGACCGACAAGCCGGCATGCCATCGTCCGGAGATGCGCGCATAGGCCTTGAGTAGCCGCCGGTAGGACGTGGTGTCGGGGCCGGAGATGTCGTACGCGCCTGCGGGCACCAGGTCCTGATCGGCCGCGGCGATCAGATAGTGCAGGACGTCGCGGATGGAGATCGGGTCGATCGGGTTGTCCATCCAGCTCGGTACCGGGAGGAGCGGGAAGCGATCTCCCACGTAGCGCATCATCTCGAACGACGTCGAGCCGGCGCCGATGATCATCGCCGCGCCCAGCCACACCAGCTCCGGGCCGTCGGGGACGGTGAGCGCCTCGGCCACCTCGGCCCGGCTGGTCAAGTGCTCGGATAGCGCCTCGTCGGCGGGCACGAAGCCGCCCAGGTAGACGATCCGCCGCACCCCGGCGTCCCGGGCCGCCGCAGCGACGTTGGCGGCCGCGGCCTTGTCGGCGTCGCGGAAACCGGGCTGACCGATGGCGTGCACCAGGTAATACACCACGTCAATGGGGTCTGAGCCGGCGAACGCCGAGCGCACCGACTGCGGGTCGCACGCGTCGAGCGTCACCGGTGTGATGTCGTCGAACCAGCCGAAACGCTTGAGACGCGCCGGGTTTCGAGTCCCGGCCAGGACGCGGTGCTGGTTTTCCAGTAGCACCGTGACCAATCGAGATCCCACGTAGCCGGTGGCACCGGTGACCAGAACCCGCATACCCCGACCCTAGCCCGACGAGCCGGCGCGTGGTCCGCGACGCATACGTAACGACCACCGCGATATCGGGCCCGAATTTTCGCGGCGGCGCGACCTTCGCCCGAACGGCCGAGGTCGAGCAACCCACCCAGCGCGCTCACGGGCGGTTGAACCAACGGGGCGGCGGACCCGTCACCCATACATGAGCCAGGGGGTAAGCCGCGATTTCGCCGGCACGAGTGAAGCTTCACAAGACAGCGCGGTGAATAATCCGTCCATCACCGGCGTGGCGGTGAAGTTCCCGCCAAACCGCTACACGCAGGACGAAGCCATCCGCGCGCTGACCGACATCGCCGGTCCGGACTTCCGGCGTTTCGGGCTCAGCAGCGGCGTCGAGTTCCGCAACACCGCATTGCGGCTGCCCCGCTACCGCGAGCTGAGCGGATTCAGCGAGGCCAACGCCGCCTATCTCGACGTCGCGCTCGACCTGGGCGAGCAGGCGCTGGTGGCGGCCCTGGACGAGGCCAAAGTCAAGCCGTCGGAGCTCGACATCGTGTTTTCGACGACGGTCACCGGGCTCGCCGTTCCGACCCTGGAGGCGCGCTTGGCGACGCGGGTCGGGCTGCGGCCGGACGTCAAACGCGTCCCGCTGTTCGGGCTGGGCTGTGTGGCAGGTGCGGCCGGAGTGGCGCGCATGCACGACTACCTGCGCGCCTTCCCCGACCACACGGCGGCGCTGCTCGCGGTTGAACTGTGCTCGCTGACCATCCAGCGGCAAGACACTTCGGTCGCCAACCTGGTCGCCACCAGCCTTTTCGGCGACGGCGCGGCCGCGGTGATCACCGAAGGCGCCCAGCGTGCCGGCGCCGAACACACCGGCCCCCGGGTGCTGGCCACCCGCAGCCGGATCTATCCCGACACCGAAGACGTCATGGGCTGGAAGATCGGTGGCGACGGATTCCGCATCGTGCTGTCGGCCGACGTCGCCATCATCGCCGAGAAATATTTGGGCGACGATGTCCGCGAATTCCTCGCCGACCACGGTTTGAGCCCGCGCGACGTGAGCACCTGGGTCTGCCACCCGGGCGGCCCCCGCGTGATCGAGGCCGTCGAGCACGTCTTGGACCTGCCCGCGGACGCCCTCGACCACACGCGAAACTCGTTGCGCGAGAATGGAAACCTGTCCTCGGTCTCGGTGCTCGACGTGCTTGCGGCCAACATCGCCGATCCGCCGCCGCCGGGTTCGATCGGCCTGATGATCGCGATGGGCCCGGCGTTTTGCTCCGAGCTGGTGCTGCTGGCCTGGTAGGGCTGGTAAAGACTGTAGCCATGTATTACCTGCTGGTGCTGGCCGTCGGGCTCGAGCGCGTCGTTGAGCTGGTGGTGTCCACCCGAAACGCGCGATGGTCGTTTACCCAGGGCGCCAAAGAGTTTGGCCGATCGCACTATCCGGTGATGGTGGTCATTCACACCGCGCTGCTCCTCGGCTGCCTCGTCGAACCGTGGGTGCTGCACCGGCCCTTCATTCCTTGGCTGGGCTGGCCGATGCTGGCGATGGTGGCGGCCAGCCAGGGGTTGCGCTGGTGGTGCATCACGACGCTGGGGCGGCGCTGGAACACCCGGGTGATCGTGCTGCCGCGGGCCCCGCTGGTGCGGCAGGGTCCCTACCGTTGGTTGCACCATCCGAACTATGTTGCAGTGGTGGCTGAAGGGTTGGCGTTGCCGTTGGTGCACACGGCGTGGCTGACCGCGGCCATTTTCACGCTCGCCAACGCCGCGTTGCTCAGGGTGCGGCTGCGGGTGGAGAACTCCGCGTTGGGCTACACGTGAGCGACCGCGCTGACGACGATGCAGAGCAACAGAGCGATGTGGGGGCACCTCCCGCTTGCGGGGGAGAGGAGCGGCGCTCATGTCCTACGACGCGGACGTGCTGATCGTCGGCGGCGGCCCGGGCGGGCTTGCCACGGCGTTACACGCTCGACGCCTTGGCCTTTCGGTGATCGTGGCCGAGCCGCGCGAGGGCCCCATCGACAAGGCATGCGGCGAGGGGCTGATGCCCGGCGGGCTGGCCGAACTGACCGCACTGGGTGTTGACCCGGCCGGCATGCCGTTCCACGGGATCGCCTACGTGAGCGAACAACGGCGGGCCCAGGCGCGGTTTCGGGCCGGGCCGGGCCGCGGCGTGCGTCGCACGACGTTGCACGCGGCGCTGGCCGCGCGAGCCAAAGAGCAAGACACCGACTGGATCCGCGCGCGGGTGACCAGCGTCGCGCAAGACGCGCACGGTGTCTCGGCCGCCGGGGTGCGCGCGAAATGGTTGGTGGCCGCCGATGGGCTGCATTCACAGGTCCGGCGGGCCGTCGGCATCGCGGCGACGACGGGAACGCCGCGGCGCTACGGCGTGCGGTGGCACTTCCGGGTGCCGGCGTGGACCGATTTCGTCGAGGTGCACTGGTCGCGCTGGGGCGAGGCGTACGTGACGCCGGTCGAGCCCGATCTGGTGGGCGTGGCGATCCTGTCTCGCGGGCGACCCGATCTGGCCTGGTTCCCGCGGCTGGCCCGCCAGCTGCACGGCACCGGCCCCGGACACCCCCGCGGCTGCGGCCCCTTGCGGCAGGTGGTGTCCCGGCGCGTCGCGGGGCGTGTCCTGCTGGTCGGCGACGCCGCCGGTTACGAGGATGCGCTGACCGGCGAGGGCATCAGCCTCGCCCTCAAGCAAGCCGCCGCGGTGGTGGACGCCATCGTCGACGAGACGCCGTCGTCCTACGAGAAGGCGTGGTACCGGATCACCCGCGACTACCGGTTGCTCACCCGCGCGCTGGTGCTGGCCAGCACGCCGCCCCTGGTGCGGCGCGCCGTCGTGCCGGCCTGCACGCTGCTTCCGGCGGTGTTCGGCCGCGGGGTGAACATCCTGGCGCACTGACGCGGGCGAGAATGCGAGGCCTTAGCGCGCCTTCCAGACCGGCTCCCGCTTCTCGGCGAACGCCAACGGCCCCTCCTTGGCGTCCTCGGACTTGATCAGGACCCGCATCTCGCGCACGGTGCGTTCCCACCCCGGCTCGTCGTCGACGACCACCCCGTCGTCGACGCCATAGGCGACCCGCTTGCTGGCCTGCACCGACAGGGGCGCGTTGACGGTGACCCGTGCGGCCAGCGCCAGCGCGGCGTCCAGCACCGAGTCCGCCGCGGCGACCTCGTTGATCAGTCCCCATTCGCAGGCCGCGGCCGCGGTGAGCGGCTCGCCGGTCAGCAGCAGCCGCATCGCCACCTTGCGGGGCAGCTGCTGCGCGATGCGGAAAACGCCGCCGGCGGCGGCGATCAGGCCCCGCTTGACCTCGGGGAGCCCGAACTGAGCCCGCTCGTCGGCCACCACCAGGTCACTGGCCAGCGCCAGCTCGGTGCCGCCGCCCAGCGCGGTCCCGTTCACCGCCGCGATCGTGGGCTTGTCGATGAAGTGATGGACGTATCCGGCGAAGCCCCACTCGGGATGGTCGGGGTGATACAGGTTTTCCCGCCGCGCGATCGCCTTCAGGTCGGCCCCGGCGCAGAACGACTTGTCGCCTGCGCCGGTGAGCACCACCGCCCGCACCTCGGGATCGTGTTGCGCAGCTTCCAGCGCATCCCCGACGCCGATGCTGACCGCGGCGTTGACCGCGTTGCGGGCCTCCGGCCGGTTGATGGTTATCACCATCACGTTGCCCCGGCGCTCGGCCAGGGCCCCCGGCGCCTGGATCACAACAGTTCCACGATGGTGGCGTTGGCCTGGCCGCCACCCTCGCACATGGTCTGCAGACCGTAGCGAATTCCCTTGTCCCGCATGTGATACAGCAGGGTGGTCATGATCCGGGCGCCGGATCCCCCGAGCGGGTGGCCCAGGGCGATCGCGCCGCCGTTGGGGTTCAGCTTCTTTTCGTCGGCGCCGATGTCCTTGAGCCAGGCCAGCGGAACCGGCGCGAACGCCTCGTTGACCTCGTACGCGCCGATGTCGTCGATGGACAGGCCGGACTTCTTGAGCGCCTTTTGCGTCGCCGGGATGGGCGCGGTCAGCATGATCACCGGGTCGGCGCCGGCCAGCGATGCGGTGTGCACCTTGGCGATCGGCTTGAGCCCGAGCTCCTTGGCCTTCTCGGCCGACATGAACAGCAGCGCCGCCGAACCGTCGGAGATCTGCGACGAGTTGCCGGCGTGGATCACGCCGTCCTCCTTGAACGCCGGCTTCAGCGAGGCCATCTTCTCCATCGGCGTGCCGCGGCGGATGCCCTCGTCTTTCAGCACCATATTGCCGTCTTGGTCCTTGATGCCGACGATCTGGTCGTCGAACGCACCGGAATCCTGTGCGGCCGCGGCCTTTTCGTGCGAGCCCAGCGAGAATTCGTCGAGCGCGGTGCGGTCGAGCCCCCACTGCTCGGCGATCATCTCGGCACCGATGCCCTGATTCGGCGTCTGGCGGTACCGGTCCTTGAAACCCTTCGGGTACGGGTTGCCGCCGTTGGCCAGCGACGCCCCCATCGGGGTGCGCGACATCGACTCGACACCGCCGGCGACGACGACGTCGTAGTGCCCGGCGATCACCCCGGCGGCCGCGAAGTGGATGGACTGCTGGCTCGACCCGCACTGGCGGTCGACGGTCACGCCCGGCACGGTCTCGGGCCAGCCCGCGGTCAGCAGTGCGGTGCGGCCGATGTCGAGGGCCTGCTCCCCGGCCTGCATGACGCAGCCCCAGATGACGTCGTCGACGATGCCGGGGTCGACGCCGGCCCTGTCGACCAGGCCGTTGAGCACCTGCGCGGAGAGATCCGCCGGGTGTACCCCGGACAGTCCGCCGTTGCGCTTCCCGATCGGTGAACGCACTGCCTCGACGATGACGGCTTCAGCCATGGTCTTGTCTCCTTTGACACGTGGACTTCGAAAACGAGTTGAGTCTTGCCTCGATTGTCAACCAAGGGGTTGGGAGGGCGAAGCCCGGGGTGCCCCGGGGCGTACGGAGCCCGCCCTCGGCGCCGCCCGCGGACGCAAACGCACTTCGGGCCAAACCAGAAATTTGTTCACTTGGACCCTTCGGATGTCGCCATAATGGCCCAAGACCGCCTCATTCACACGTCACCTGTTCGGGTACACGCTGGGTGTGTCGCGGGCCATCGGACAGATGAGGCGGAGCGTGAAGCGGCTCAACGGCATGGACGCGATGCTGCTGTACAGCGAGGCGCCGAACCTGCACACGCACACCCTGAAGATCGCGATCGTCTACGACGCCGACTTCTGCTTCGACGTCTTTCGCCGCACCCTGCTGCGCAGACTGCATCTGCTCGACCCGTTGCGCTACAAGCTCGTTGACATCCCGTGGCGACTGCACCATCCGATGTGGTTGCAGAACTGCGATATCGACCTTGCCTACCATCTGCGCCGAGTTCAGGTGCCCGCTCCCGGCGGTCGCCGCGAGCTCGACGAGGTGGTCGGCGATATCGCCAGCACGCCGCTGGATCGAAGTCGACCCTTGTGGGAGTTCCATGTCGCCGAAGGAATGGCCGATCACCGGCTGGCCATCATCGGCAAGATCCACCATGCGTTGGCCGATGGCGTCGCGTCAGCGAACCTGCTGACCCGGCTCATGGACGCCGACAGCGCGACCCAGGACAAACGCGACAACGACACCGGTTGTGTATCGCCGTCGACGGCCGACCTGCTGCGCGCCGCCGGGCGCGACCACGCGCAGCAGGTCGCCGCGCTGCCGAAGGTGATCACCGATACGCTTTCCGGCGCACGGCGGTTGCGGCGGCGGGCCCGCGAACGTGGTGAGCAGCCCGACCTTGCCCGGTTGCTGCACGCACCGGCGACGTTCATGAACCACCTGGTCTCCCCCAGGCGGACGTTCGCGACCGCGACACTGTCGCTGGCGCAGGTGAAGCAGGTCGGCAAGCACCTGGGGGTCACCATCAACGACATGGTGATGGCGATGGCCGCAGGTGCGTTGCGGGAGTTGTTGTTGCGCTATGACGGTAGTGCGGACCGGCCCATCGTCGCTTCCGTGCCGGCGAGCACGGACCGTTCGCCGAACCGGATCAGCGGCAACGAGCTCGGCGGCATGGCGGTGTCGCTGCCCACACACATCGGTGATCCGCTGGAGCGGGTGCGACTGACTGCCGTGGCGACGGTCATCGCCAAGGAAAACAACGAGCTGTTTGGGCCGGAGCTGTACGGCAGGTTGATCACCTACTTACCGCCGTTCGCCGCCGCCGGCGCATTCAACTGGCTGGCCCGCCGGGATGCCGGCAACAACTTGTTCAACATCCCGATTTCCAACGTGGCGGGGCCGCCCACCCGCCGTCATCTCGCGGGTGCTCCGGTCAGCGAGATCTACTCGGCCGGTCCGCTGATCGCCGCGTGCGGTATCAATATCACGGTGTGGAGTTACGTCGACCAACTCAACATTTCAGTCATCGCCGACGACCGAACCGTTGAAAATCCACATGAGGTGACCGACGCCATGGTCCGAGCATTCGCCGAGATCAGCACCGCTGCAGGGCTTTCCGGTGAGCCAGAGAAAGTTGCCACCGCGATGCCTCCGGTCACGCTCAAGCCATGAGAGCCAAGGCCTCATCCCAGGATGGGAAAGTGCCGCTCGCGAGCCAGCCCGTCGAGGGCTGCCTGCATGACCGAGCGGACGTGTGCGTCGATGTCGGTGACGGCACGCGTGTCGTCGGACTGGGTGACGACATCGATCGGTTCCAGGACTTCGCTGACGATCTTGGTGGGCAACGGCAGGTTGGGCGGCATGATCATGCTGAGCCCGAACGGAAAACCCACGGTGATGGGCAGAATTTCAGACCGCCATCGCGACAGGCCCAGGCGTTTCGCCAGCCACGTGCCGCGCGTGAGGAACAGCTGGCTTTCCTGCCCACCGATGGAGACGACCGGCACGATCGGCACACCGGCGTCGATCGCCGACCTGATGTATCCGGTGCGGCCGTTGAAATCAATGACGTTCTCCGCCAACGTCGGTCGGTAGGCGTCGTAGATCCCGCCGGGGAACACCAGCACCACGCCGCCGGACCGCAGTGCCTGCGCGGTGTTTTTCGAGCTGGCGCGGATGACCCCCAGACGGGCCAACCATCCCGACATCGGACCGACGAACATCCCGTCGTGACCGAGCGTGTACAGCGGGCGCCCATAGCCGAATCTGCGGTAGAAGGCCGCGGCGAAGATCAGCACGTCGGGCGTGAGCATACCGCCGGAGTGGTTGGCGACAACCAGCGCAGCGCCATCGGGCGGTAAGGCCTCAAGCCCACGCACTT
>NZ_JAICZA010000230.1 GCF_025933915.1 Mycobacterium sp. | reverse complement strand
GGGGTGCTGCTCTTCTCGCGGGCAATGCTGCTAAGCCCCGCGAATCGCGATACCCGCCGACCGTAGTTCGAGCGCCGCCAGGGCGCCGATGGTCACCGGATCCTCACGACGCCACCCGCCGACCGGGTCCGCGCTGACGGCGATCAACTTGCGGGGCGGGCGGTTGGTCAACGCACGGAGCGCGAGCAATTGCACACCCGCCGGGGTTGCGGCCAACGCGGTCACCGTCAACTTGCGCCGAAAGAATCGAAGCCGCAGAAACACCCACGGGATCACCGCGACGAGGATCGGGAGCGCCACGACCGCCATCGCCAGCAGCACCGCGAGCCAGCTCGCCGCGGTGTCCAGGTCATGGCCTGCCCCCGCGATGTCCAGCGCGGCCTGGCTGGCGGAGTTGAGCGGCTTGCTGACCGTGTCGCCGACCACCGGAATGTGCTGGGCGCCGTGGCCGGCGGACGCGAGGTTGCCGGCGATGCCGTCCGCGCCGCTCTCGACCTGCCGGCCGGCGTCGGCAATGGTCGCGATCGCGTCGTAAACCGCCAGGCCGACGAGAAACCAGAGCACTGTCCACACGACGACGGCCAAATCGCTGAAGAGCTGGGCCGCCAGCCGGCCGGGCCTGGTGGAGTAGGGCAGAAACCGCGATGTCATAGCCCCGATCCCAGCACAAGCCGCGTTTCGGCGTGCCCGATAGGCTGACCGGATGCCTGCACTGTCCGACTACCAGCATCTGGCCAGCGGCAAGGTCCGTGAGCTGTACCGCGTCGACGATGAACACCTTCTGCTGGTCGCCACCGACCGTATCTCGGCGTACGACTTCATCCTCGACAGCACCATCCCGGACAAGGGCCGCATCCTGACCGCGATGAGTATTTTCTTCTTCGGTCTCGTCGATGCACCCAACCACTTGGCCGGACCGCCCGACGACCGGCGCATCCCCGACGAGGTCCTGGGGCGGGCGCTGGTGGTGCGGCAGCTGGAGATGCTTCCGGTCGAATGCGTGGCGCGCGGTTACCTGACCGGCTCGGGGCTTCTGGACTACCAGGCGACCGGCAAGGTCTGCGGCATCACGTTGCCGCCGGGCCTGGTCGAAGCCAGCAGGTTCGCCGAACCGCTGTTCACCCCGGCGACCAAAGCCGCATTGGGGGACCACGACGAAAACGTCTCGTTTGCCCGGGTGATCGAGATGGTGGGCGGGGTGCGCGCCAACCAGCTGCGCGATCGCACGTTGCAGATCTACGTTCAGGCCGCCGACCATGCTCTGCGGAAAGGAATCATCATCGCGGACACCAAGTTCGAATTCGGCACCGACCGCGACGGCAACCTGCTGCTGGCCGACGAAATCTTCACCCCGGATTCCTCACGGTACTGGCCGGCCGACGAGTACCAAGTCGGCGTGGTCCAGAACAGCTTCGACAAACAGTTCGTCCGCAACTGGCTCACCAGCCCTGCCTCCGGCTGGGATCGCCATGGCACACAACCCCCGCCGCCACTCCCGGACGACATCATCGAGGCGACTCGCGGCCGTTATATCGATGCCTACGAGCGCATTTCCGGCCTGAGCTTCGATGACTGGATAGGTCCCGCCACATGATCGAATCGCACCGTGCCGGTTCGGTACCGCCCGTCGCCAAGCGGGTGGACAGCCGGCGTGAACACCACGGCGACGTCTTCATCGACCCCTACGAGTGGCTGCGCGAAAAGACCAACCCGGACGTCATCGCCTACCTCGAGGCGGAAAACGATTACGTCGACCAGATGACCGCCCAGCTCGAACCGTTGCGGCAGCAGATCTTCGGCGAGATCAAGGCGCGCACCAAGGAAACCGATCTCTCGGTCCCGACCCGGCGGGGTCAGTGGTGGTACTACGCCCGCACCTTCGAAGGAAAGCAGTACCGCGTCCAGTGCCGTTGTCCGGTAAGCGACCCCGATGACTGGGACCCGCCGCCCTTGGACGAGAACACCGACATTGCGGGTGAGCAAATCCTGCTCGACTCGAACGCCGAAGCGCAGGGACACGAATTCTTCGCCCTGGGCGCCGCGACGGTCAGCCTCGACGGAAACCTGCTGGCGTACTCGGTCGACACCCTCGGTGACGAACGCTATACGTTGCGGTTCAAGGACTTACGCAGCGGTGAGCTGTATCCGGACGAGATCGCCGACATCGGTGCGGGTGCGACCTGGGCTGCCGACGACCGCACCGTGTACTACCTCACCCTGGACGCCGCCCACCGCCCCGACAAGGTGTGGCGGTACCGGGTGGGCTCGGGTGAGGCATCGGAGCTGGTGTATCACGAAGCCGACGAAAAGTTCTGGCTGGGCGTAGGACTCACCCGAAGTGAGGCCTATGTCTTCATTGCCGCGGGCTCCTCGATCACCTCCGAATTCCGCTACGCCAACGCCGCCGATCCGCAGGCACAGTTCACCGTCGTGTTGCCGCGCCGTGTTGGCGTCGAGTACGCGGTAGAGCATGCGGTCGTCGGCGGGCAGGACCGGTTCTTGATCCTGCATAACGACGGCGCGGTCAACTTCACCCTGACCGAGGCGCCGGTGAGCGATCCCACCCAGCAGCGCACCCTGATCCCGCACCGCGACGACGTCCGCCTCGACGGGGTGGACGCCTTTGCCGGTCACCTCGTTGTCAGCTATCGGCGTGAGGCGCTGCCCCGGTTGCAGCTGTGGGGGATCAACTCGGACGGGACATATGCACAGCCCGAAGAGGTTTCGTTCGACTCTGAGCTGATGTCGGCCGGCGCGGCCGGCAACCCGAATTGGGATACGCCCAAGCTGCGGATCCGGGCGGGGTCTCTCGTCATCCCGGCACGGGTCTACGACATCGACTTCGTCACCGGTGACCGCACCCTGCTGCGTGAGCAACCCGTGCTCGGCGATTATCGCCCGGAAGATTACATCGAAAGGCGCGACTGGGCGGTTGCCGACGACGGCACCCGGATCCCGGTGTCGATCGTGCACCGGGCAGGCATCGAATTCCCGGCGCCCGCGCTGGTTTACGGCTACGGCGCCTACGAGATCTGCACCGACCCGAGCTTTTCCATCGCCCGGTTGTCGCTGTTGGATCGCGGTATGGTGTTCGCGATCGCCCACGTCCGCGGCGGTGGCGAGATGGGCCGGCTGTGGTACGAGCACGGCAAGCTGCTGGAGAAGAAGAACACCTTCACCGACTTCGTCGCGGTGGCAAGTCATTTGGTGGATTCCGGAATCACCCGTCCGCATCAGCTGGTGGCGCTGGGGGGGAGTGCCGGAGGTTTACTGATGGGGGCGGTGGCCAACCTGGCCCCGGAACTCTTTGCCGGCATCCTCGCGCAGGTGCCGTTCGTCGACCCGCTGACCACCATCCTGGATCCCTCCTTGCCGCTGACCGTGACCGAGTGGGACGAATGGGGAAACCCGTTGGCGGACAAGGATGTTTACTCCTACATGAAGTCCTATTCCCCGTATGAGAACGTCGAGGCCAAGCGGTATCCGGCGATTCTGGCGATGACGTCACTGAACGATACGCGAGTCTATTATGTGGAGCCCGCCAAGTGGGTTGCCGCGCTGCGGCACGTCAACGCTGACGGAAGCCCGATCCTGTTGAAGACCCAAATGAACGCCGGGCACGGCGGCGTCAGCGGTCGCTACAAGGGGTGGGAGGAAACCGCCTTCCAGTATGCGTGGTTGCTAGCGACCGCAGATGGCGGCCGCTATGACGACGGCCAGAAATCCGACCTCAACGCCGATCCGCGGCAATAGCCGGAACATCAGCACGCACTTCGTCGACGGGCGGGGTCGATGGCTTCCTGGGCAGGAACGACGCCGGGATGATGGTGAACGCCACCAACACGACAGCCAGCACGAAGACCACGGTATAGGCGTGCGACAAGTGGTGCGACACGTGACTGGCCAGATCGGGGGTCATCGTCTGTCGGGGGAGGGCCGACGGGTCAACCGGAAGGTCCCGCTTGCCGGCCCCCGGGCGCACCCCGGCCATCTCGTTCGCCGCCATCAGAGCCTCGTTGCGATTGAACTGATTGGTCAGGACCACCGCCATGAGCGCGGCCCCGATCGACCCGCCCACCTGCTGGTTCACGCTGATCAACGTCGTCCCCCTGGCGACCTGACGCGGGGCGAGCGCCTGCATGAGCGCAGCGGAAAGCGGTGTGGTGGTCAAGCCGGCCCCCAGACCCATGATCGCGAGCCCGGACACCAAGACCGGTGAGTACTCGGCCCGCGTGGCGACGCCGTAGGTGAAGACGCTCAGGCCCACTGCCATCAGCGGCAGGCCGATCAGCACGATATTGCCGGGACCGCGTTTGTCCAAGAAGGCCCCGCCCAGCGGCAACGTCAATACGGCACCGATCCCGATCGGCAGCATGTGCATCCCGGACTGCATCGGCGTCTCGTGGCCGGCGATTTGGAAGTAACTCGGGACCAACAGCCCAACGCCCACCGATGCGGCGCCGAACACCAGCAGCGTCACATTGACCTGGGTGACCACTGGGTTGCGGAACAGCCGCAGGTCGATCAGGGGGTGATCGGTGCGATACCAGGCGTGCGCGATGAACGCGGCGATCAATGCCAGGCCGGTCAGCGCCGGAGCCAGCACGTAGGGGTCGGCTATCGTGCGCCGCCCCGGGATGGAACACACCCCGCACAGGAAGATCGCCACGCCGGGCGACAGCAGCAGCGCGCCGGTGATGTCGAGAGCCTCGGACGGGGACGGTTGATCTTTCGGGAACATGGCCGCCGCCAGCGCGAATGCGGTCAGCCCGATCGGCAGGTTGACCAGGAAAATCCACTCCCACCCGTAGGCGCCGATCAGCCAACCGCCCAGGATGGGCCCGCCGATCGGGCCGAGAAGAATCGGGATTCCCCCGACCGCCATCAGGCGGCCGACCCGCTTGGGCCCCGCCTCACGCGTCAAGATCACGAAGCTGAGCGGCAACAACATGCCGCCGCCGATGCCCTGCACCACCCGAAACAAAATGAGCAGCAATATGTTTGGCGCCACCGCGCACAGCAGCGATCCCAGCGTGAAAATCAGGACCGCCCCCATGAACAGGCGCTTGGTGCCGAACCGGTCCGCCGCCCACCCGGTGATCGGGATCACGGTCGCGAACGCGAGCATGTAGCCGGCGATCGTCCACGAGACGATGGCCTGAGTCGACGCGAATTGCTCGATGAAGGTGCGTTGCGCAACGGCGACGACGGTGCTGTCCAGCACGGCCATGATGCAGGCCAGGCCACACACCCCGGCGATCCGGAACAGCGCCGCGTCCAGCTTGTCGGGATACTCGTCTGGGTGGCGCGATGGTCCCGGAGCGATAGGCAACGGGACGGTGAAAGACGCGGAACGAGTGTTCTCCATGGCGCCGCTGAGCATATCCAGATCGGTGGCCCCGCAGAAGGGTTTTTGCTCGTATTCGCCTATTCGCCTATTCGCCTATTCGCACGCGTGTAATTCGTGCTGCGCACAAGTGGCCCGGACTGCCGTTGATGTGATAAATCGGGCTGCGGTGGTCTAGCAGGCGCGTTTGTGTTATTCGCCGGCAGTTTCGCTTGCCGGCTTTTTAGGAAGAAAGGATGCCGGAATAACCGTGCAAACCACCAGCACGACGGCAATCACGAATACCGCGGTATACGCGTGTGAAAGATCGTGCACCACATTCCCCCAAAAGCCC
>NZ_JAICZA010000177.1 GCF_025933915.1 Mycobacterium sp. | reverse complement strand
GAACGCCTCCTTGGCCTCGATCATCGCCCAGTGCCCCGAGTTGGGGAAGATGTGCAGTTCCGCGTTGGGAATGGTGCGCATCGGGATGAGGGCCATGTCGGGCGGGCTCACCCTGTCGTCTCGGCCCCAGGTCAGCAGGGTGGGCGCGGTGAGCTTGTGCATGACCGCCCACGGCAGCGGCCGGTCGGAGGCGTTCAGCGCGGCATTCATCGCGCCGAAGGCCGCCTTGCCGTACATGCGTCGCGCCGCGGCCAGGGTGTCGGGGTCGGTGGCCAGCCGCCAGCGCTCCTCGATCAGCTGCTCGGTGACCAGCCCTTGGTCGTAGACCATCGATTTGAGCCAGTCGACGAGGCGTTGGCGCGTGGGGTCCTCGACGAATTCCTGCAGCAGTCGGATGCCCTCGCTGGGGCTGGGGCTGAAGATGTTGGTGCCGATTCCGCCGATGGTCACCAGCCGACCGGCGCGATCGGGATTGTGGGTGGCGAAGTTGATGCCCACGCCGCCGCCCATCGAGTTGCCGACGATGTGCACCGTGTCGACGCCGAGCGCGTCCAAGAAGGGCGATACGGTGCCGAACGCGGTGACCATCGGGTGGCCGCCGAAGTCGTCGCTGACCCCGAACCCGGGGAATTCCAGGATCAGGCACCGATAGTGGGCGGCGAACGCCGGCAGCACCCCACGGAAGTTGCGCCATCCGGTGACGCCGGGCCCAGACCCGTGCAGGAACAGCAACACCGGAGCGGAAGAGGGGCCCCCGCTGTCGTAGTAGCGCAAAGTGCCTTTTTCCGTGCTGATTTCACGCAGGTCTTGCTCGGCGAGGGCCGTCTGTTCAGAAGTGTCTGCCACGGATGTCAGCCTGCCATGCCGCGGCGCCGCGATGGGACAGGGTTCCGCTGAACGGGCGGCCGTCAGGTTCGGCCGCGGGCCGCCGCGCTGGAATTCATCAGCTCCTTGAGAGCGACGGGAAACGCGTCGGCCAGGTCCCAGAGGTCGGGCACGAGGTCGGGGCAGGAAATGATGCCGACGCCGAGCCGCCCACCCAGCGACATCACGGTGATATTGAGCCCGGCGCCTGCGATGATCGGGCCGAGCGGGTACATCGCGTCGAGCCGGCAACCGAGGAAGTAGAGCTGTTCTCGCGGCCCGGCCACGTTCGACATCACCAGGTTGTGCGGCGGATTCTCGGGCAGGGGTATGCGCGGCAGCAGTTTCCTGGCGGCGCCGAACATGGTCCGCCCGGCCACCTGCGTCCAGTCCTGCAGCAGTGTCGCGCCCATCGCGGCGGAGTGATCCTTGGCGGCGGCGTTTCCGGTGGCCATGCTGGCGAGCCGTTCGGCGGGGTCGTCGATGTGGATGTCCAGCCGGCACAGCATCCAGGTCATCTGGTTGCGGCCCGCCCGAGAGGATTTGCCGCGGACCGACACCGGCACGCTGGCCACCAGGGGAATGGTCGGCAGGGCGTCGCGGTCCAGGAAGTACTGCCGCAAGGCGCCCGCGCACAGCGCCGTCACCACGTCGTTGACGGTCACCCCGAACCGGCGTTTGACGGTTTTGACGTCCTCGAGATCCACGCCGATCAGGGCCACGTTGCGGCGCCGGGTGAAGGAGCCGTTGAACGCCGTCGTCGGTGCCGCGAACGGCGCCGCCATCGTACGGCCGCCGGTTCGCGCGCGCAGGACCGTTCCCGCCAGCGTCAGCGCGGTCGCCGGCACGATTTTGGCCAGTCGCCACGGCCGCAACGCCGCCCCGATGAGCCCGCTCGCGGCGATCTGCGCCGGATTGGTCGTCGCCGCGCGGTCGGCCGGTTCTGGCGGCGGGGCGTCCGGAGCGGGGGTGCACAGTTGCGCGAGCAGGTTGGCCCCGCCAACGCCATCGACCACGGCATGGTGGACCTTGAGGACGACAGACAGCGCGTCGGTGCCGTGCAGGCGTTCGATCACCCACATTTCCCACAGCGGACGATCGCGATCGAGCGCCAGCCCGGCGACGTGGCCGCAGATGTCCGCTAACTCTTTGGGCCCTCCCGGCGATGGCAGGGCGACGCGGTGCAGGTGGCGAGCCACATCGAACCGATCGTCGTCCACCCACACCGGATGGTCGAAGTTCAGTTGGTTGTCGGCCAGCTTGAGGCGGAATTCGGGCACGGTGTCCAACCGCGCCGACAGCGCCGCACGGAAACGCTCGAAGGTGTAGCCCCCCGGCATCGTCATCGGATCCAGCTCCAGCACGCAGCAAACATTTAACGGTTGCGTCGGTGATTCCAGATGCAGAAAGAAGGCGTCTAACCCACTGAGTCGTTGCATATTTGCCCGTCTCTTGTGTGCGGCCATGACCGCTGGTCATGTGACCGGCGGTCACCCGGGGCCTCCTGAAGGGGCGCACGACCGGGGTGACCGCAATGTGTTGGTGTGACGTGTGTGTGTAGCCGTTGAGGGGCTTTCGGCAAACATGTCGCCGGTACATTTAACGAAATCGCCATCTCGCCGACGCTCGACGGCCCGCTGGGCGCGGGTTGCCCGCTGCTACGAAAGCCTCACGCGCGCATACGTTTTGACGTTGGCAGCGACCACTTCGCTGGTCAGGGCTGTCGAGCCATCGCAGAGTCGGGCGCTGCCCAGTCGGTCGACACCCGGCGGCGCTTGATCAGCCAGGTTCCACCATCGGGCACCAGGATGTCGCGGTAACGGCCGCAGTGGTCGAGACCGATGTGGGTGATCACGGTGAAGTACGACTTGACTTGCGCCTGCTCGGGTGCGAATTCGGTAAACAATAGATTCGTAACGTTATGACGGACAATGGGTTTGACGTCGACGGCGACGGCAATCTTTCCGCTGATACCGCGCAGAAATGCCGCGATCGCCGATCGTCCGTGCAATGGCTCGAAACCGCGTATCTCGAGAACACCGTCCACGCAAAAAGTCTCCGCGAGGCCGTCGAGCGCACCGGCATCGCCGGACCAGTTATAGCGCGCCAAGGTGTCACGGATTTGCTCACGGGCCACCAGTTGCCACATTTCCACCGTGACGACTCCTCGCGTAGCGATGTTGGGTCAAGAGCGTAGTCGATGCGTCGAGGACGCCGTGGCACCGGGCGCCGCCGCAGCGTTTCCAAATGGGCTGAACGGCAACGCAAGTAGGCCGCAAACCCGTATGGTCCCGAGCCGCACCCTGCGGCATGCGTGCTCAGGGGTCGACGGGCCGGTTCGTCCACTCTCGGCCGGGCCGGCGTGAGGAGCGGAACCATCCGCCGGCCGCGCCGGTGCCGCCGTCGGTGGGGATGGTGTGGCCGGTGACGAACGACGACAGGTCCGACGCCAGAAACAGGATCACGCGGGCCTGATCTTCGGGCAGGCCCATCCGCCCGACCGGGACCCACTGCGGCCACCGCGTCTGTTCCTCGGCTGAGAGCCATTGCATGTAGGGCACTTGCAGGGACTCGGTGACGTCGGGAGCGATCGCGTTGACCCGCACCCCGCGGTTGCCCACTTGGACCGCGAGGCTGCGCGTGAAAGCGATGACCGCGGCCTTGAAGGCGGCATACACCGGATCCTCCGGGTAGCCGCGCTGGCCCTCGACCGACGAGACGTTCACGATCGTGCCGGTGTGTCGGTCGACCATGGCGGGCAGGAACGCCTGGGTGAGCAGGAAGACGTGGTGCAGGTTGATCTGGTACAGCTCATCCCAGAGGCGCGGGTCGGTGTCGACGAAGTTGCCGGGGTGGCGCAACCAGTGGCCAACGTTGTTCACCAAAACGTCGACCCGGCCATAACTGTCCAGCACGGTCCGGGCCAAGTGGGTGACCTGATCGGGGTCTCGGACGTCGGCGACGACCGCCCGCGCGGAGTGGCCGGATGCCGTGATCGCGGCGGCGGTCGCGTCGGCGAGCTCACCGTCGATGTCCGCGATGACGACGTGGGCACCGTGTCGGGCGAAAAGCCGCGCGGTGGCCGCGCCGATGCCGCCCCCGCCACCCGTCACCACCGCTACCCGGTCGGCCAGCAACAGGTCGGGATGATCTCCGTGTGTCATCGCTCATATCTTGGGCCACTGGCCAGACTCGGCCACAGCCGGTCCTACCCAAATCTGGCCGCGCGACATCCGAAATCGCGATGGGCGAGCGGTACCCATCTCTGCCGCCGGCAAACGTGACGTACCCGACATTTGCTGCGTGCTGGATCGACGGGCACGCCGGGTACCCGGTTTTCCACTGAGGAGTTGATGACACATGGTGAGCACAATCGATCCGATCCATATATTGCCGAGCGTGGCGACGACGCGGCGCATGCATCATCGCCATAGCCCGCAGTCGGTTGCCGTATCGCTCGCCAGCCGCCTGATCGTGAAGAACGCGGTCCGCGCGTGGGCGGTGACGCCTAACCTGCACTGGCCTTTCGAGTATGTCGACGGGCTCGCGGGATTGGTCCCACGGTTCGGATCTGCCGCGGAGACCGAGTCGGTGCGGCTCGAGCACTGCGCCGCGGAGTGGGTTCGCGCTCCCGGCGTCTCGGGGGATCGAGCGATTCTGTATCTGCACGGCGGTGCGTTCCTCACCTGCGGCCTCAATACGCATCGCTCGCTGGTGACTCGCTTGTCGAAGGCGGCCGACGCCGCCGTGCTCACCGTCGCCTACCGGAAGTTGCCCGCACATCAGATCACCGACGCCATCGACGATGGGATCAGCGGCCTGCGATGGCTGCAGGATCGTGGCTACGACGGCGACCGGGTCGTGGTGGCCGGCGACTCGGCCGGGGGATACCTGGCGTTCATGACCACGCTGCTCGCGATTCGTGAGGACGTCATGGAGCCGGCCGGGGTTGCGACCATCTCGCCGTTCACCGACGCGGACCCGGTACGAAAACTCAAGCATCGCAACGCGCGCAAGTGCTCGATGTTCACCCGCCGGGCATTCTCGATGTTCGCTGAGTACCTCGGCAACGCACAGGTTTTGGAAGGTCGGGGCGACGCCACGGTTGCCTCACCGGTGGATGCCGACCTGTCCTCGTTGCCGCCGGTGACCATTCACGCGAGTTCGGACGAGTTGTTGGTCGCCGACGCAGAATTGATGGCGAAGCGCCTGGAAGCCAGCGGAATCCGCTGCGATCTGCACCTGTGGGACGGGCAAATTCACGACTTCCCGTTGGCCGCCGACATCTTGCCCGAGGGCAGGCGGGCCATCCAGTACCTCGGGGATTTCGTCAAGGACGTCACCCCTGTCGGAAACAGGTTCGGAAGCAAGGCCCCGAACGTACGCCGCCTGCGCAGCGCCGCGACGGCGGTTTGAAACCGCCGAAAATAACTGTGCAGCAGGGTGATTGGATCGGCGACACCCTTGCTCGCTTCCGGGAGCTTCGGTTGCCTCACGCTGCTGGCGGCGGCGGAAGGCGGCACCCGGGGATGAACGGGACGCCTAGGTCGCGCCGCTGCCGTTACAGTTGGTCCTGATGACCCCACCAGGCCCGCCTGCGCTGACCGTGCGGTACGAGGGAGCCGAGCGCACCTTCGCGGCAGGAAACGATGTAGTGATCGGACGCGACCTTCGCGCGGATCTCCGCGTCGCCCACCCCCTGATCTCCCGCACGCACCTCATCGTGCGATACGACCAGGGCCGATGGACGGCCGTCGACAACGGCAGCCTCAATGGCCTCTATGTCAACAGCCGCCGCGTGCCGGTCGTCGATATCCAGGATGGGCTGCGCGTCAACGTCGGCAATCCGGACGGTCCGGCGTTGTCCTTCGAGGTCGGCCGCCACCAGGGTTCGGCCGGGCGCCCGCCGCTGACGACATCGATACCGATCGTCAGCACCCCCAGCGGACCGATGGTGGGGGCGCCACCGGGCCCGCCGACCGGCGCGCAACGACCCGACCAGCCCCAGCAGCCGGCGTCGGCCTCGTTCCGCCACCCCGTACATCCGCCCACCGCCGCGCAACCCAGTCACCCGCCGAGCGGACCCATCCCGAGCCAGCCGCCCAGTGGAACGACCCCGAGCTATCCGTCGGGTCCGCAGGCGCGCTATCCCAGCGGCGCCCTGGCCGCGCCGCCCAGCGGATCCCAGCCCGCACCGCAGATCTACCGGGCGCCGTCGATGCACGCGGCCCCGCCCACGGGCCGCGTCGGCGGTGACTCGTCGATCCTCGCGACGTCGATGATGAAGATCCTGCGGCCGGGCAGGGCGGGGCTGGAGTCGACGCCGGGTGCGACCACGATCGGCCGCGCCAACGACAACGACATCGTCATTCCCGAGGTCCTGGCATCACGCCACCACGCCACCCTGATCCCGGCGCCCGGCGGCACCGAGATCCATGACAACCGCAGCATCAACGGCACCTTCGTCAACGGCGTCCGGGTCGATTCGGCCGTGCTGCGCGACGGCGATGTCGTCACGATCGGCAACATCGACCTCGTCTTCGCCGGCGGCACCTTGGCCCGCCGTGACCAGACCGCGACCGCGACGCGCACCGGCGGCCTCGACGTGCGCGGGGTGACCTGGACGATTGAGAACACCAAGACGCTGCTGGACAACATCTCGCTGACGGCCCTTCCCGGGACGTTGACGGCGATCATCGGGCCATCCGGCGCTGGCAAATCGACGTTCGCCCGGCTGGTCGCCGGGTACACGCACCCCACCACGGGCACCGTGTCGTTCGAGGGGCACAGCGTGCACGCCGAGTACGCCTCGTTGCGCAGCCGAATCGGAATGGTGCCGCAGGACGACGTGGTGCACGGCCAGCTGACCGTTCAGCAGGCGCTGATGTACGCCGCCGAACTGCGGCTGCCGCCGGACACCACCAAGGACGACCGCGCGCAGGTGGTGGCCCGGGTGCTCGAGGAACTCGAGATGACCCAGCACCTGCACACGCGGGTCGACAAGCTGTCCGGCGGGCAGCGCAAGCGCGCGTCAGTGGCGCTCGAGTTGCTCACCGGTCCGTCGCTGCTGATCCTCGACGAGCCGACATCCGGGCTGGACCCGGCGCTGGACCGGCAGGTGATGACCATGCTGCGGCAGCTCGCCGACGCCGGTCGTGTGGTGCTGGTGGTGACCCACTCCCTGACCTATCTGGACGTCTGCGACCAGGTTCTCCTGCTCGCACCCGGCGGCAAGACGGCGTTCTCGGGGCCGCCCAGCCAGATCGGTCCCGCCATGGGCACCACCAACTGGGCCGACATCTTCAGCACCGTCGCCAACGACCCCGACGGATCCAGGGCGCGCTACCTGGCCCGGACCGGACCGCCTCCCGCGCCGCCCCCGGCGGAGAAACCCGCCGAACTCGGCGATCCCTCACACACCAGCCTGGTCCGGCAGTTCTCCACGATCGCGCGTCGCCAGATGCGGTTGATCGTCTCGGACCGTGGCTATTTCGTGTTCCTGGCGCTGCTGCCGTTCATCATGGGTTCGTTGTCGATGTCGGTGCCCGGCGATGTCGGCTTCGGCATCCCGAACCCGATGGGTGCTGCCCCCAACGAGCCGGGGCAGATCCTGGTGCTGCTGAACGTCGGCGCGGTGTTCATGGGCACCGCACTCACCATCCGCGATCTCATCGGGGAGCGCGCGATCTTCCTGCGCGAGCAGGCGGTCGGCCTGTCCACGTCGGCGTATCTGCTGGCGAAGGTGTGCGTCTACACGGTCTTCGCGATCGTCCAGTCGGCGATCGTGAGCATCATCGCGGTGCTCGGCAAGGGGGCACCGACCCAGGGCGCGGTGGCCCTGGGCAAACCCGGGCTGGAGTTGTTCGTCGACGTCGCGCTGACATGCGTCGCCTCCGCCATGCTGGGCCTGGCGTTGTCGGCCGTCGCCAAGTCCAACGAGCAGATCATGCCTCTGCTGGTGGTGGCCGTCATGTCACAGCTGGTGTTCTCCGGCGGGATGATCCCGGTGACCGGCCGGGCGGGGCTGGATCAAATGGCCTGGGCCACGCCCGCCCGATGGGGATTCGCGGCGTCGGCGTCCACCGCCGACCTGACCAAACTGGTGCCCGGCCCCCTGACCCCGAAGGATTCGCACTGGCAGCACACGCCGGCGGCGTGGTGGTTCGACGTCGGCATGCTGATGCTCATCAGCGCCGTCTATCTGGGTTTCGTGCGCTGGAAGATCCGCCTCAAAGGCGGCTGATCGCTCGCGGGCGGGCCGCGTCCGTCAAGCGCCCTTGCGGACCGTCTGGTCGGCCGCGGCGCGCATGCGGTCGGACAGTCGCAAAAGATTGTGCTCGCCTACGCCCAGGGGAAGGGTGTACGCCAGCTGCCTCAACTCGACGGCGTAGCTGCGCAAATCTTCACGGAGGCGCATCTCGACAGTGGGCATGATTTCTCCCTCGGGCTGGGGCAGAGTGCTTGGTCCGCGTCGACCAGCCAACCTGACGAAAAATTTTGGCAGCCCTGGGGCGGATCCGCGAGAGCGTCGACGCGATTTAACGGAAGCTTGACCGCGGATTTACAGCACGGGCGCGCTGGTGGCCTCCCG
>NZ_JAICZA010000040.1 GCF_025933915.1 Mycobacterium sp. | reverse complement strand
TATTCGCCGGCAGTTTCGCTTGCCGGCTTTTTAGGAAGAAAGGATGCCGGAATAACCGTGCAAACCACCAGCACGACGGCAATCACGAATACCGCGGTATACGCGTGTGAAAGATCGTGCACCACATTCCCCCAAAAGCCCGGGACAAGCGACTGTCGCGGTATTGCGGATTGGTCAACCGGCACGCCGTCGATGGCCGCCCTCTGCTGCAACGCGGCAACCTTGTTTGCTGCCACGATATTTTGGCTCCGATTGAACTGATTCGTCAGGATCATCGACATCAGCGCGGTTCCCATCGAGCCACCGACCTGGTGGCTGACGCTCATCAACGTCGTTCCCCGGGCGATTTGATGCGGTGCCAGCGCCTGCACCGACGCGACGGACAACGGCATCATGGTGCAGCCCATGCCCAGGCCCATGACCGCCAGCCCCACCAGCAGCACAGGTAGATAGTTGGCCTGCCTGGCCACCCCGAACGCGAAAGCGCCCAGGCCGGCCGTGATCAACGCGATGCCGACCAGCACGATCTTGCCCGGCCCCTGGCGGTCCACCAGCGGCCCGGTCAGCCGCATGGTCAGCATGGCGCCGAGCCCCTGAGGGATCATGTGCACGCCTGCCTGCATCGGCGTCTGATGCAGCACTTGCTGGAAGTAGCTGGGAAGCAGCAGCCCGGCGCCAAAAAATGCGCCGGCGAAGACGAGCATCGTCACGTTGGCGTGGGTCAGCACCGGATTGCGGAACAGCCGCAGGTCGATCAGGGGATGATCGGCGCGCTGCCAGGCGTGCGCGACGAACCCCGCGATCAATGTCAGTCCGATGGCGGCCGGGATCACCACATGGCGGTCGGCCACGGTACCGCGGCCCGGGATGGACGACACCGCGAACAGGAATGTCGCCAGGCCCGGGGACAGCAGCAGCACGCCGACGGCGTCGAAGGTTTCCGACCGGGCCGGATGATCGCGTGGAAACACGATCGCCGCGAGGAATACGGTGAGCAGTCCGATCGGCACGTTGATCAGGAAGATCCACCGCCAGCTCGAGGTGTCGATCAGCCAGCCGCCCAGGATCGGCCCGCCGATCGGGGCGAGCAGCATGGGGATGCTCAGGATCGACATCAGGCGTCCAAGCCGCCCGGGGCCGGCCTCACGGGTCAAGATCATGAACCCCAACGGCAGCAGCATGCCGCCACCGACACCTTGCACCACCCGAAAGATGATGAGCTGCAGGATGTTTGCGGCAATCGCACAGAGCAGCGATCCCAGCATGAAGGCCACCACTGAGCCCATGAAGAGCCGTTTGGTGCCGAACCGGTCGGCTGCCCACCCGGTTATCGGGATCACGGTCGCCAAGGCAAGCGTGTACCCCGTCATCGTCCACGCCACAACCGCCTGAGAGGACGCGAACTGCTCGATAAAGGTGCGCTGCGCGACGCTGACCACCGTGATGTCCAGGATCGCCATGACCGTCGCCAACATGCACACACCGGAGACCCGCAACAGCGCGGCGTCCAGCTTGTCGGGATACTCCCGTTCGTCGGCGCCCAGCTGCCCGGCGGGGGCATGGGGCAGCGGCGTTTTGGCCGCTGCGTAGGAGGCCTCGTCCATGGCGTTGCTTAGCATATCGAACAGATCGGGTCCGCCGGTGCCGGTGGCTGTTTGCTGGACGGTGCCGATACGGCAGCCGGCGAAATCAATTATCGCGCTTGGGTGAGCGCATATACGCCTGCTGTCTGCGTGTCCTTCACCGTTCCGACACTTGAGGTCGGCAAACTGCTGGTGTGTCTGGAAAATTGATCGTCTCGGTCTCGGGGATTGGCGAACGCACCTTGCCCGACGTGGAGGCGTTCTGCGCACAAATGGACGCCCGCAAGGTACCGGTGTCGCTACTGGTGTCTCCCCGCCTGCCCGGGGACTACCGGCTGGATCACGACCCGGGAACCGTTGACTGGCTGACCACCCGCCGCGCCGGGGGCGACGCCATCGTGCTGCACGGCTACGACGATGCACTCACCAAGAGACGTCGTGGTGAATTCGCGATCTTGCGGGCGCACGAGGCCAATCTGCGATTGATGGCCGCCGACCGGGTTCTCGAGCACCTCGGGCTGCGTACCCGGTTGTTCGCGGCGCCCGGCTGCGTGGTGTCACCAGGTGTCGTTAAGGCATTGCCGGGGAACGGGTTTCGCATGCTGGCCGATCTGCATGGGATCACCGACCTGGTCCGGCACATCACGGTGCGTGCACGAGTTCTCGGCATCGGGGAAGGCTTCCTCGCCGAGCCGTGGTGGTGCCGCACCGTGGTGCTGTCCGCCGAGCGGATCGCTCGCCGCGACGGTGTGGTGCGGGTGGCGGTCGCCGCGCGTCACTTACGTAAACCCGGGCCGCTGCAGGCGATGCTGGACGCCGTCGACCTGGCGTTGATGCACGACTGCACACCGACGGTGTACCGCTGGCGCCGCGACAAGGCCCTACTCGACGCCGCCTGACGAAGAGACTGCCTGACCTGCTGTCGGGCCACTACCCTGGTCCGGCATGAGCGATTCTTCGGTTGCGGGGTTCGGCGCTGATGCCATCGTCGTCGGGGCGGGACTGTCCGGCCTGGTCGCCGCCTGCGAGCTGGTGGATCGCGGCTTGCGGGTGCTGATCCTCGACCAGGAGAACAGCGCCAACCTGGGCGGGCAGGCCTTCTGGTCCTTCGGCGGTCTGTTCTTCGTGGACAGCCCCGAGCAGCGTCGGTTGGGAATCCGCGACAGCCATGAGCTCGCGCTGCAGGACTGGCTCGGTACGGCGGCATTCGACCGGCCCGAGGACTATTGGCCGCGCCAATGGGCCCATGCCTACGTCGATTTCGCCGCGGGGGAGAAACGCAGTTGGTTGCGGTCCCGGGGGCTCAGGTTATTCCCGTTGGTGGGCTGGGCCGAGCGCGGCGGGTACGACGCACAGGGGCACGGCAATTCGGTTCCTCGCTTCCACATCACCTGGGGTACCGGGCCCGCGCTGGTCGAGATCTTCGCCCGCCAATTGCGGGATCGCTCGACGGTGCGCTTCGCGCCCCGCCACCAGGTCGATGAGTTGATCGTCGAGTGCGACGCGGTGACCGGTGTCCGGGGTACCGTGCTGGAGCCCTCGGTCGCGGCACGTGGAGTCGCTTCGTCACGAAAAGCGATAGGAGAGTTCGAGTTCCGCGCCGCCGCGGTAATCGTGACGAGCGGCGGCATCGGCGGCAACCACGAGCTGGTGCGAAAGAATTGGCCGAAGCGGATGGGGCGCGTTCCCGAACAATTGCTCAGCGGGGTGCCGGCCTATGTCGACGGCAGGATGATCGGCATCACGCAGAAGGCTGGTGCGCGGGTGATCAACCCGGACCGGATGTGGCACTACACCGAAGGCATCACCAATTACGACCCGATCTGGCCGCTGCACGGGATCCGCATCATCCCGGGGCCGTCCTCGGTGTGGCTCGACGCGAACGGCAAGCGCTTGCCGGTTCCCCTCTATCCCGGCTTCGACACCCTCGGCACGCTGGAGTACATCACCAAATCCGGGTTCGACTACACCTGGTTTGTCTTGAACGCCAAGATCATCGAGAAGGAGTTCGCGCTTTCCGGGCAGGAGCAGAATCCCGATCTGACCGGACAGAGCGTACGCGAGCTCCTGCGGAACCGGGTGCGCACCGGGCCACCCGGGCCGGTGCAGGCGTTTGTGGATCGGGGTGTGGACTTTGTCAGCGCGAATTCGTTGCGCGATTTGGTGGCCGCGATGAACAAGCTGCCCGACGTTCAGCCGCTCGACTATGCCACGGTGGAGGCCGCGATCACTGCCCGGGACCGGGAGGTGGCCAACAGGTTCAGCAAGGACGGGCAGATCACCGCGATCCGCGCCGCCCGCGGCTATCTGGGCGACCGGCTCGGCCGGGTCGTGGCGCCGCACCGGTTGACCGACACCAAGGCGGGACCGATGATCGCGGTCAAGCTGCACATCTTGACGAGAAAGACCTTGGGCGGCATCGAAACCGACCTCGCCGCGCGCGTGTTGACCGCCGATGGCACGCCGCTTACCGGCCTGTACGCCGCCGGCGAGGTCGCCGGGTTCGGTGGGGGCGGCGTGCATGGCTACCGCGCATTGGAAGGCACCTTCCTGGGGGGCTGTATTTTTTCGGGCCGCGCCGCCGGCCGTGGTGCCGCCGATGACATCACGTGATTGGCCGAGCACTCGCGCGGTGAGGTGGTCCCGCTAGAAGGTGACGGCGTCCTCTTCGGGCAGAACCTGGAAGTCGGTGCTGGTCATCTCGGTTAGCCGGCCGTAGTAGATGCCACGCGCATCCGGGGCGATGATGCCCTGGTGAATGGGAACGGCACGCGCCGGTGCCACCGCGCGCAGGTAATCGACCGCCTCCGAAACCTTCATCCACGGGGCGGCCGCCGGGGTGGCCAAAACGTCCACCGGCTCGTCGGGCACGAAGAGCGCGTCGCCGGGATGCATCAACCGGGCACGATGCCCGGCATCGCCCACCAGAAACGAAATGTTCTCGATCACAGGGATTTCCGGGTGGATGACCGCGTGCTTGCCGCCCACGGCTCGAACGGTCAGTTCACCGATCTGCAGTTCGTCGCCGACACGCACCTCGCGGCACGGCGCGCCCAGTTGCGCGGTGGTCTGCGGGTCGGCATACAGCGCGGCATCCGGGTTACCCTCGAGCAGTGCCGGTAGCCGTTTGCCGTCGATGTGGTCGGGGTGCTGATGAGTGATCAAGATGGCGGTTAAGCCGGTGATTCCCTCGAAACCGTGGGCGAACGTTCCGGGATCAAACAGCACGCGTGTCTGGTCGAACTCGGCGAGTAGGCACGAATGACCGAAATGCGTCAGTTGCATATCTACGATTGTGCCTTGATGGACAAGCTGCCGCTGCGCGTGATCCTGGCCACGATGCTGGTCGCCGGCAGCTTCGCGGTTGCCCTGATCGTCGTCATCCCCGCGCACGGTGAGCCCGAGACTTGCCCCGGCATATGCGACCGAATCCCGAACACCGCGTGGATCGATCAGCGTGCCGTGCCGCTGGACGCGGTTTACCACTGGCCCGCGCTGGCCGGTCAGGCGGTACAGACGACCGGTTCGGCGCCCGGGCCGCGTTTTCGGTTCGAGGAGCTGTGCGCCACGCCGGCGACATACCAGGACCCGCGTGACTCGGCGGTCTCGGCCCGCTCGACGGTTCAGCATCCGGACGGCCAGTGGCAGCTGCAGGCCCAAATCCTGCATTGGCGTGGCGATACGGCGCAGGGTGGCGCGATCGCGTCCGCGGCGTTTCGTAGCGCCGTCGCCGCGCTGCGGAGGTGCCAGCAGCGTGCGCCGCTGCAGTCGCCGTCGCTGACCAGCGATGAAACCACTCGCATGGCTGCCGTGATCAGCGGCCCGATCGTGATGCACACCTACCTTTTCGCGCACCCGGCCAGCAGCACGATCAGCGAGGTCACGCTCTGGTCCTCGGCGCCGCCGCAAGCGTCCTGGCCGGCGATGGCGGACGACCCGGTGCTCAACGCCATGAGCGCGCCGCTGTGCGAGGCCTACATTGCCTCGTGCCCGTGATCCCGAGCTGCGCTTTCGCCGGTAGAGTTGGCGCCGAAACGCCAAACTGAGGAGGAGCGCCGGTGGCCCGGGTGATCGTGAGCGTGATGCCCAAAGCGGAAATTTTGGACCCGCAGGGTCAGGCAATTGTCGGCGCGCTGGGCCGCCTCGGTCACCCGGGGATATCAGATGTCCGGCAGGGCAAGAGGTTTGAGCTCGAAGTGGACGACAGCGTGGACGATTCGGCGCTGGCCGAGATCGCGGAATCGCTGCTGGCGAACACCGTGATCGAAGACTGGACGATCAGCCGGGAGCCGCGGTGACCGCACGGATCGGGATCATCACCTTTCCCGGCACGCTCGACGATGTGGACGCGGCCCGCGCGGCGCGGTGCGTCGGAGCGGAACCGGTCAACCTGTGGCACGCCGACGCCGATCTGAAAAGCGTCGACGCCGTGGTGGTGCCCGGCGGCTTCTCCTACGGCGACTACCTGCGGGCCGGTGCGATCGCCAGGTTCGCCCCCGTGATGGCCGAAGTGGTGGACGGCGCGCGGCGCGGCATGCCGGTATTGGGAATTTGCAACGGTTTTCAGGTGCTCTGCGAGGCCGGCCTGCTGCCTGGGGCGCTGACCCGCAACGTGGGTTTGCATTTCATCTGCCGCGACGTGTGGCTGCGGGTTGCGTCTACGTCCACGGCGTGGACGTCGCGTTTCGAACCGGACGCCGATCTGCTGGTGCCGCTGAAGTCCGGTGAGGGCCGTTACGTGGCCCCCGCCGAGGTGCTCGAGG
Source organism: Mycobacterium sp. (assembly GCF_025933915.1). GTDB lineage: Bacteria > Actinomycetota > Actinomycetes > Mycobacteriales > Mycobacteriaceae > Mycobacterium. Next base: position 26,755 of record NZ_JAICZA010000040.1, on the reverse strand, counting down.
AGCTCGAGGGCGAGGGGCGGGTGGTGTTCCGGTACCGCGAGAACGCCAACGGTTCGCAGCATGACATCGCCGGCGTCAGTTCCGCCAACGGTCGTGTGGTGGGGCTGATGCCGCATCCCGAGCATGCCATCGAAGCGCTGACCGGGCCGTCCGACGACGGCCTGGGCCTGTTCTATTCCGTGCTGGACGGGGTGCTCGCCGGCTAAGCGGAAACGCCTGCGGCATCGCGTAATTCGTCGAATGCCGCGCTGATCGCGTCCGTCGCTTCATGGGGGTCGTCGAACGTCTGGTCATCGGTGAGCACGGCGACGCCGAGGCGGTCGACGTAGCTCCACACGGTGATGTTGACCGGGGCGCCGGGCGAGAGCACACCCGTGGAATAGATCTCGCTGACGGTCGCGCCGCCGAAGTGGCCGCGTTCGCGCGGTCCGACGACGCTGGACACGGCGACGTTCATCAGCTTGTTCGGCATGTCACGCAGACCCAGCCACCGAAATGCGGCCGGGGCGAGGGCGGTCGGCAGGTAGGCCATCATTTTCCCGTAAAGCTGCGGGCCGAGGATTTCGTGGTCTTCTTTGGCGATTCGGGTCGCCACCGAGATCAGCCGGGCGCGTTCGATCGGGTTGTCGACATGCACCGGCAGCGAAATCATCAGACCGCTGATCTCGTTGCCGGTGATCCGGTCCGACTTGTCGGTGGCCGTCGGCACCGATGCGATGATCGGGCGCTCGGCCGCGCCGTCGTAAGCCAGCAAGAGTGTTCGCAGCCCGCCCGCCGCCGTCGTCAGCACCAGATCGTTCATGGTGATGCCCAATGCCTTCGCCGTCGCCTTGGCCTGCGGCAGCGGTAACGACGTGCTGGCGAACCACCGCCGGGGGGAGACGACATGGTTGAGGAAGGTCGGGGGTGCGTCAAACGCGTCGGCCAGGTCGGGGTGATCTCCGCGCTCGCGGGAGCGGCGGCGCACCCGGACCAGCCCGACGAGCGCGTCTTTGAGCAGCCTTGGCAATTGCGCGAGCTGCCGTACGTGATCGCCCGCGGCCGCCCGCAGCAGATCGGCGTCAGAAGCTGTGACGCCGGCTTCGTCGTTGTCTTGGTCGTCGGTGAACCCGTCCCGCAGATCCATCGCGCGCGCCAGCAGGTTGACCGAAGCGACGCCGTCGGCCAACGCGTGGTGCACCTTGCCGATCACGGCGAACCGACCGTCGGCCAGTCCCTCGGCGAAATGAAATTCCCACAGCGGGCGGCTGCGGTCCAGGGGAGTGGACGCCACCTCGCCGATGACCCGATCGAGTTCTCGCCGGCCGCCCGGCGCGGGCACCTGGACGCGACGCAGGTGGTAGTCCAGGTCCACCTCGCAGTCTTCCTGCCACATCGGGTGATGCAGATGCCATGGGATGTCAACGAGCTTGTAGCGCAATGGTTCCAGCAGATGAAGCCGCCGGCGCACGTGGCGGCGGAACGCGTCGAAACCGAATTCCCCCTCAAAGTCGGCCGGGTCGAGGACCGCCACCTTCAACGTGTGCGTGTGCAGGTTGGGCGTCTCGCTGTAGAGGAGCATGGCGTCCATGCCGTTGAGTCTTTTCACGCGTCAACCCGCCCTGCCGGCGAGTTCAGCCCAGGATCGGGAACCGGCGCTGCCCGGCCAACCGCTTGAGCGCGGCCTCCATGACGGCGCGAACGTGGGCGTCGACCTCGTCGATGTCGGGGTGGGCGCCGAACTGGGCGGTGACGTCGATCGGCTCGAGAACCTCGGTGACGATCTTTGCCGGCAAGGGCAGGTTGGGCGGAAAGATCACGCTCAGCCCGAACGGGAACCCGACGCTGATCGGCAGGATGTCCATCCGGGCCTTGGTTAGCCCCAGCTTGCGGGCAAGCCAGTTGCCCCGGGTCAAAAACAGCTGGGTCTCCTGGGCGCCGATCGAGACGGTCGGCACGATGGGCACCCCGGCTTCAATCGCGGTCCGCACGTAGCCGGTGCGGCCGTTGAAGTCGACGGTGTTGGCGCTGAAGGTCGGCCGGTAGGAGTCGTAGTCGCCGCCGGGAAACACCAGAACCACCGCACCGGAATGCAGGGCGGCGGCGGCGTTTTCGCGGCTCGCCTCGATCACCCCGAGGCGGCGCAGCCACCCGTCCATGGGCCCCATGAACAGCCCGTAATGGGCCAGCGTGTAGACCGGTCGGTCGTAGCCGAACGTCTCGTAGAAGGCCGGGGAAAAGATCAACACATCCGGGGTCAGCATGCCGCCGGAGTGGTTGGAGACCACTAGCGCCCCGCCGGACGACGGGACATTGTCGATGTTTCGCACCTCGGCCCGGTAGTACCGTTTGACAGCCGCCCCGAGCGCTTTCGCGATCTGTTCGGTGAAGGCCGGATCCCATTTGGCGGTTTCGTGATTATCCGCCGCGCCCACACCGCTGCCCTTCATGGCTCCCCGCTGTCGTGATCGTGCCATTTGCTATTGGTTGCCGGTATGACGCCGGTCTCAAACCTCAGCCCCTGAGTGACATATCGCACTCTCGGTCTAGGAGAATATCATATTCGTTTGCTGGAAGGTGTGGTCGTCCAGCGGGGACAGGTCCGCGAGGGTTCTTTGTGCGCGGGCCTCAGCCGGCGTGACGCAGCAATGGCCCTTCCGCCGACGGCAGTTCGACGGCGGGGTTGAGCTCCTCAAACAGCTCGGTGGCATCCGCGATCGTCAGGTCGACGAAAGACACGAAATCGGCGAAGGGGGCCCCGCTTCGGATCCATCGCGACTTGCGGGCCACCACACCGATGCGCTGTGGATCGGATGAGCCGTGCACGATCGCGGTGACGTGGCGATCCTGACGGTTCCACTTGTCGGCGAAGTACGTCAGCCAGGAACGGTCGACGGCCGGGAAGTAACACCCGGGAGTGACCCGGATGATCAACACGTCGTCATGCGCGGGAGAGATCTCGAAGTGAACGTGCAGCCGCCGCGGAGCGCCGGTGACGAAAAAGTATTCGCCATCGTGGTGGCCGCTGAAATACCGCCGCCCGCGGGTGCGCAAATAATGTTCGACCAGGTTCGCGCACGTCTGCTCATGCGTCATGAGACCTATGTTGCAGCCGATGACTTTGCGAATGCTTGGAGCCAAGCGATGTGGCACCGAAGAATCTGTTGAGAATTCGCTGAGCGACCGCAAGCCAGCCGTCTATTGAGGCTCGCTCAGCGGATACAGCGCGGGAAGATTGATCACGATCGCGTCCTGGGTGCTGCGGGCGATCACCACCTCGGCGGTCGTGCTGGGGTCGGGGTTTTCTTCCCGGTGCGGCAGATACGGCGGGATGAAGACGTAGTCGCCGGGTTCCGTTGCGATGCGGACCTCCTGGACGCCGTCATGAAAGACGAACTCCGGGTTACCGCTTCGTACATAGATCGCGGTCTCCGAGTCACCGTGGTGATGGTTGTCCGAGGCGGATCCCGGCGACGCGTGGGTCTCACCCATCCAAAGCTTTTCCGCGCCGACCGACCGGCCGGACAGCGCGGCGAAGCGCCGCAGCCCCTGCGACTGCGCCGTGTCCGAGCTGATCTCCGACGCCTTGATGTGCCGCACCCGGTTGCGCGCGACCGGTGTCGCCGTGTCGTCGAAGTCAGGATGGAATCCGTCCGAGGTGGCCATGGGTCAATTATCGTCCGGTCCTCAGGGCTCAGCGAGGCCCGAGGCGTTCGGCCAGCTCGCGGAGGTCACCGGCAACGACGTGGAATGCTTCCTCTCCTGAATCCCTTGCGTGGAACCCTGCTTCCCGGCCACGCATCACTCCAGCACGACGACCATCTTGCCGCCGGCATCTCCGGCCTCCATCAGCCGGTGTGCTTCATGAATCTGGTCGAAGGAGAAGACCCGAGACGGTTTTGCCTCCAGCGCGCCGTCGGCGACCTGCCCGGCGATGTCCCGCAGGGGCACGTCGGACAGTGGAAAGCCCGGCGTGCCAAACACAAAGCTGCCGAAGAAGTTCCAGTTCACGCCGGACGGCATGCGCAGCAGCGGGTTGAAATCACCGATGGGATCCAGTCCGCCCAGCCACCCGGCCAGGCAGGCCGTGCCGCCGCGGCGCAGCATGTCCAGGGAGTCGAGGATGGTGCTGTTTCCGACGAGATCGAGGACGGCGTCAATCGGGCTGCTCTCGGGGAGGTGGGCTGCCAGGTCGCGCCGCTCCAGCTCGACGCGCGAAGCCCCCAGCTGCTCGAGCATCTCGAAGCGCCCGCTGCTGCGCGCGGTTGCGACGACTCGGGCGCCCGCGGCGACCGCCATCTTGAGCGCAGCCTGGCCGAGGGACGACGTGGCACCGCGCAACACCAAGGTCTGCCCGGCTTTGAGGTCCAGATTGCGGAAGAGGCATGTCCATGCCACCGCGAAGGATTCGGGCAACGCCGCCAAGGTCGCCCACGGCAGATCGGACTCGAGGAGGGCAACGTTCGCCGCGCGCACGCGGGTGTATCGGGCGTAGCTGCCATTGATGGTTCGGCCAAGGCCTCCCATGAGCGCGGCCACCTTGGCGCCCACCGGGAACTCACCGCCGGGGCACGAGTCGACGGTGCCGACGCATTCGATGCCGCTCACTTCTGCGGCCTCGGCCCATTCACCCCGACGCATGTGCATCTCGGCGTGGTTGATCCCGAAACCCTTTACCGCGATGACGACTTCGCCGTCCCTCGGCAGCGGCTTGGGAATTTCGTCGTACACCAGGCTGTCGAGCCCGCCGAATCCCTTCAGGATGATCGCCGCCATGGTTTCGCCGCCGCCCTTCTCGCGTACGACGGCCGGCGCGGTGGGCAGCTGTGGTGAGTCGGTGACGGACATGGACTGCCTCTTTCGATCGTTGGCAGCGCGAGGACGCCGGGTGGCCGCCGCATAATAATGGGCTAACTGACCCATTATTATCTTCGAACGCTCCCGCCATGTCCAGTTGAAGGTGGCCGTCAGGATTTGCGCGGGCCGCGAGACGACCGGGATCCACCCTTGCGGGATGACGGCGAAACCCCGAACGAGCGCACATAGTCGACCGCGGCATTAACGGCGGCCCGCAGCGGCTGCGGATCGCCGGTGGCGTGTGTGAGCAGGGCGCCGCCCTGATGCGCGGCGACCAGCGACACCGCCAGGTGGCGCGGATCGGCTTCGGGGCGCAGATCGCCACGGTGCCGCATCGCCTCAAGGCCGGTGCGGAACAGCTCGATCCATTGGTCGTACCCCGCGGCCAGGTCGTCATGGATTTCGTCGTCGGCCTCGATCAGCTCGCAGGCCAAGGACCCATAGACACAACCCCCGACCCGGTACACCGGGTCAATCTCGGATACGCACGCATCGGCCCACGCCTGCAGCGCATCGAGGCTGTCGAGGGCGGCGAACTTCGGTTGAGTATGAAAGGCTCGCACGTCGTTTCGGCGCTCGTCGACGACATGCCGGGTCAGGTCGCGCTTGTCGCGGAAGTAGTGCGAGATCTGGGATCCGCCCACTTCGGCCACGCGCCGCACCTGGTCGATGCTGGTGTTGGCAACGCCACGCTCGAACATCAGGCGGGCCGCAACCTCGATGATGCGCGCACGCGTCGCCAGACCCTTGCGAGTGAACCGGGAAGGGGGGTGCTCAGTCACGTTGGCGCCTTCGACACGGATGACTCAGCCGGCTTTCCGCGCCGGGTGGCGGCCTCGCGACCGGCGCGGGGGACGGGGAACGCGTTCGGCGGTGTCGGTGGCGAACATGCGTAAGTAGTTCACCGCGAAACGGATCGCATCGGCGTGCGGCCATTCCTCTTGATAGGTGAAGGTCAAAATGCCGCCTCCTTGATGCGCGGCGATGATCACCCATGCGAGCTGCCGCGGGTCGGCATCCGCAACCAACAGCTCGTCGTCTTTCATTCGCTGGATTGCCTTCTCCAACAGGTCGATCCACTGCCGGTAGCCGGCCGCCAACGCGTCGCGTGTGGCACTGTCCGACTTCGCGAGCTGGCCGGTGAGCGCATGATAGGTGGGGGTGCCGAAGTATCCGACGCGCCGCAGGTAGCGCATGTTCAAGTCGATCCATCGTTCGAAGTCGTCAAACGAACTCAGACCCCGAAGCGTGGGCTGCCGGTGAAAGTCCAGCACCACCCCGATCTGGCGCCGGACCACCGCTCGAATCAGCGCGCCTTTGTCGGCGAAGTAGTGGGCGAGCTGCGAGCCGCTGACCGAGGCGGCGCGCCGCACGTTCTCCATGTTGGACGCGGAGAGGCCTTCGGTGACGATCAGCTGGGCGGCCGCTTGCACGATTCGGTCGCGGGTGGCACGCCCCTTGGCGGTCAACCGTTGTTCGTCACGAACATCGGGATGGGCCATCGCGACAGGCTAACCTCTGAGCGCCTCCAATTATGGGATCTCCAGCCCATACGACGTGGTCGTCATGGTTGGGTGCCGTGCGCCCCGCGGCCGGTCATCGCGCCGCGAGCTGCTTGGCGAGGAAATCGCGGATCCGTGGGATGACGTCATCGAGCGCGGACTCCAGCAGAAAGTGCCCGCCGTCGAGCAGATGGATCTCGGCCGCGGGCAGGTCGTCGGCGAACGCTTCGGCGCCGGCCGGCCCAAAGATCTCGTCGCCGCGGCCCCAGACCGCGAGCAACGGCACCTGGCTGGCGCGGAAGTAGTCGTGTAGACGCGGATACAGCGGCGCGTTGGTGGCGTAATCGCGAAACAGCTTGAGCTGCACCAAGTCGTTGCCGGGACGGGAGAGCAGCGCGTAGTCGTGATGCCAGGACTCGGGATCGACCAGGGTCTCGTCGGCTACGCCGGTCACGTACTGCCACCGGGTGGCGTCCAGTGTGAGGAACTGGCGGACTGGGGCCTCGGTGTCGGCGGTGGGCTCACGCTGGTAAGCCTGCACGACCTTCCAGAAGCTCTCGACGAATCCCGCGTCATAGCCGTTGCCGTTCTGGCTGATGATCGCGGTGATCGCCGAGGGCTCGCGCAGCGCCAGCCGCCAGCCGATGGGCGCGCCGTAGTCCTGGACGTACAGGGCATACCGCTCGATGCCGAGGGTTCGCAGCAGGCCGGCCGTGAGGTCGGTCAGCCCATCGAAGGTGTAGTCGAACTCCTCGACCGGCGGAGCGTCGGACAGCCCGAAGCCGAGATGGTCCGGCGCGACGACGTGGTAGCGGTCACCCAGGGCCGGGATCAGATCGCGAAACATGTAGGAACTGGTGGGAAACCCGTGCAACAGCAGCACCGCGGGAGCGTTCGGGTCGCCGGCTTCTCGGTAGAAGAGTCGGTGGCCGTCGACCGTGGCGTATCGATGATGAACAGCCGCCATGACATACCTCCTGGGCCAACGCGATTCGCGCGCCAGCGCGACGATGGCGTTCGGCGAACGCTAACCAGATCCGTCCGACAAATTTTTGGGATGTATGACCCATTATGCACCAATCCGGGCCCGTGCAACAGCCCGTGCGGCCGATGTGTTGCCGCGGGCATTGGGCTGCCATATTCTGGGCCAACCATCCCAGTTGGGTGACTGGTGCCATGGCGAGCTGGTTCGAGGTGACACGGTGGGCAGGCTTGTTTCGGTGAACGTGGGTATGCCCACGAACGTCCAATGGCGAGACAAAACCGTCTACACCGGCATCTGGAAGGCCCCGGTCGACGGACCGGTCATGGTGCGCCGGCTGAACGTCGACGGCGACGGTCAGGGTGACCTCGCAGGCCATGGCGGCGAACAACGCGCCGTGATGGTGTATCAAAGCGAGTCGTACGACTTCTGGAAGTCGTTCTTGGGACGCACCGACCTGCGGGCCGGCCACTTCGGCGAAAACTTCACCGTCACCGGGCTTGCCGACGACGACGTGTGCATCGGTGATCGCTATCGTATCGGCGGCGCCGAATTCGAGGTCACCCAGCCGCGAGTCACGTGCTTTCGGGTCGGCCTTCGCCTCGACGAGCCCGACATGCCTAATTTGCTTGTCTCCCAGGGCCGTCCGGGCTTCTACTTTCGCGTCCTCACGGAAGGACGAGTGCGGGCCGGGGATGACATCGTGCGGACGCGCCGCGGCCGTCACCAGATCAGCGTCGCCGAGATCGATGCGTTGCTCTACCTGCCGGGGCGCAACCTCAAACGGACGCGCGAGGCCACCGACGTCCCGGCCCTGAGCGCGGGCTGGCAGCAATCTTTTCACGACATGTTGGCAGCAGCCGACACAGTGGCGACCCCCATCGGAGTGCAGCCCGGATGGAGGGGATTTCGAAGCCTCCGGGTCACCCACACATGTCGGGAGAGCCCGCAAGTGCTCTCGATTCGGCTGCAGGCCGACGGCGGGCATCCGCTGCCACCGGCGCTCCCCGGTCAGTACCTCACGGTGAAGATTCCCGGGGCCGGGGAGCCGGCGCCGCTGCGCAGCTACTCGCTTTCGGGTGATTCGTCGGCCGGGTCCTACCGCATCAGTGTCAAGCGTGAGGATCACGGATTGGTGAGCCGCTGGCTGCACGCCCACATCCAGCCGGGGATGGTGATCACCGCGGCCGCCCCGCGCGGCGACTTCTACCTCACCGAGGACCGCCGTCCGGTCGTGCTCTCTTCCGCCGGAATCGGTGCGACGCCGGTGCTGGCGATGTTGCACGCGCTCTCGGCCGCCGGCAGCGGGCGCGACATCTGGTGGTTGCACACCGCTCGCAATCGCGAAACCCAGGTATTTGCGGCCGAAGTCGCGGCGCTCATCGAGTCATTACCGCACCCCCGTCAGCGGGCTTTCTACACCGAAACCCAGGGCCGTCTGAACCGAGACTCCATCGCGGCGCTGGGGCTGCCGACCGATGGCGTCGTCTACCTGTGCGGGCCAACACAATTCATGACGGATATCCGCGAATACCTGGTCGGCCTCGGATTCGACCCCGCTCTGATTCACACCGAATTGTTCGGTGCGCTACCCGCGATCAACCCGGGCGTCGTCGAACCGGGCACGCGTAAGCCGCCTCATCAGCCCCCCGGTGTGCCGGGCACCGGGCCATCGATCACGTTCGCGCGCAGCGGATTGACGGCCACCTGGTCACCCGGGTGGCGCAGCATCCTCGATCTCGCCGAAGCCTGCGACGTGCCAACCCGCTTCTCCTGTCGAAGCGGTGTCTGTCACGTGTGCGTCACCGGGATCGTCGCCGGGACGACCACTTACGTTCAGCAGCCGCTGGAGCCGCCCGATGACGAGTCGGTGCTTATCTGCTCGGCGGCCCCCGAGACCGACGTGGTGCTGGACCTTTAGCGAAAAGCCGTGGGCCCGACGGCGTTTAATCCTAGGAACTCAGTGGGACGGACGCCTCCGCCGTGTAGCACAGGAATGTCAGCGTCTCCTGCAGATACAGCTGCACGGTCTCCGCATCATGGCTGGTGTACCCGATCGTCACGTCGGTCCCGAGCTGCAGATCGAAGTCGCCGCCGCGGGTGGTCAGCACGAAAGCGCCGTCGATGGCCGGTGCCCAGATGATGTTCCCGGGAACCAGCCGGTCGATGTGTTCGAGGATCGGATATCCGTGTTGGGTGGTCTCGCTGACCTTCGTATACACGTCGGCGGACAGCAGCACCGAGTAGGGGCCGTCGACACCGGCCAGCCGGAGTTGGGAGATCGCCTGCGTGACGACGTCTGGAATCTCGCGAGGATCTGCTGGCAGGGTCAACGACTTGTTCGAGCTGGCGGAGCGGATACCCTCGATCGACGCGGCGGCGTAGCCTTCGAAGATGGCCCGGTCTTCCACGAACGCCAGCTTCTTCGCGGCCACCTTGACCGGGTCCCAGTCGGAGTCGTTGGCGCCTCGCTCGACGTTGTCGATCTCGTACCGCGATAGGGTGAACGGAACCCGCAGCCGCACAAACGGTTTACTCTCCCGCAGGTGAGCCTCCACGCCATCGGTAGGCGACGCCACGTTGGCGAGCCGGCCGGTGCTTACCGCGGCGGTGACCGGCCCGCCGGGCTCGCTGACGTCGACGACCCGACGCCCGGCGATGTGGCGCTTGAATGTCCGGGTCGCCTCCAATTCGATGTCTTCCCAAGCGGCTTCGGTGACCGGTGCCAGGTCGCGGTACAGGTTGTTCATCAGGTGGTTCCTTTCAGGCTGCCGATCGAAAGTGAGCCGTCTTGTGCAACAGACGTTTCCGCCACCGGTGCCGTGGGCAGCGGCGGGGGATCATCCAGAAAGTCGACGGTCGGGGAGAAGAACAGTCCGCCGGTGACAGCGGTGGAGAAGTCGAGGATGCGGTCGGTGTTGCCGGGCGGGTCGCCGAGGAACATGTTGCGCAGCATCTGTTCGGTGACTTGCGGTGTACGCGAATAGCCGATGAAGTACGTGCCGTATTCGCTCTTGCCGAGCTCACCGAACGGCATGTTGTGCCGCACGATTTTCAGTTCGGTGCCCTCGTCGTCGGTGACGACGTTGAGAGCGACGTGGGAGTCATCCGGCTTGATGTCGTCGTCGAGTTCGATGTCTTCCAGCTTGGTGCGGCCGATCACTCGCTCCTGTTCGGTGACGGATATCGAGTTCCAGGAGGGCATGTCGTGCACGTACTTCTGCACGTGCACGTAGCACGAGCCGGCGAAATCGCGATCCTCGTCGCCGATCGCGGTGGCACTGACGGCCAGTGGGCCGTCCGGGTTCTCGGTGCCGTCGACGAAGCCGAGCAAGTCGCGGTTGTCGAAGTACCGGAACCCGTGTACCTCGTCGACCACGGTGACCGCGCCGTCCATCGATTTCAGGATCCGGTCGGCCAATTCGAAACAGACGTCCAAACTCTCGGCCCGGACGTGGAACAACAGGTCCCCGGGTGTGGCGGGCGCGTGGTGCCGCGGGCCGCTCAGTTCGACGAACCGGTGCAGTTCGCCGGGGCGCGGCCCCGAAAACAAGCGGTCCCAGGCATCCGAGCCGATCGAGGCGATCGCCGACAACCGTTTCTGCGGCTCGCGGAAACCGATCGCGCGCACCAGCCCGGAAACGTCCTGCAGCGCGTCGTGCACCGTCGCCTCTCCACCATCGTCGACCGTCAGCACCAGGAAGATCGCCGCGGGCGTGAGCGGCGCGAGGATGGGTTGCGGCTGGACGGGGGGCACTCTGAGGACCCTAGCGCGGCGACGGCGAGCGCCGGAAGCGGCGCGAGCGAGGAGCGCGCAATCGACCCTAGCGTGAAGGCCGCGGCCGCGGACAGCCATGATGTTCACCATGTCCGGCGGGCCTCGAAACCAGACGAAGTCCTCAGCGAGTGCGCAAGGACTCTGCGAGTTCATCGACGCCTCTCCGTCGCCATTTCACGTCTGCGCCACCGTGGCCGCTCGGCTGACCGCTGCCGGATACACCGAGCTGAGCGAGGTCAAACACTGGCCGTCCGAGCCCGGGCGCTACTTCACGGTGCGGGCGGGCTCGCTGGTCGCTTGGAATTCGCAAGCGCCCGACGGCCCGTTCCGGATCGTCGGCGCACACACCGACAGCCCCAACCTCAGGGTCAAGCAGCATCCCGACCGGGTGGTGGCCGGCTGGCGGGTGGTGGCGCTGGAGCCCTATGGGGGCGCGTGGCTCAACTCGTGGCTGGACCGCGATCTGGGAATCAGCGGGCGCCTGTCGGTGCGGGCGGACGATGAAGGCACCGGGATCGGACACCGACTGGTCCGGATTGACGAGCCGATCCTTCGGGTGCCGCAGCTGGCCATCCATCTGGCCGAGGACCGCAAGTCGCTGACACTGGACCCGCAGCGACACGTCAACGCGGTGTGGGGTGTGGGCGAGTCGGCGCGGTCCCTCGTCGATTACGTCGCCGAGCGCGCCGGGGTGGCGCCGGGCGACGTGCTCGCCGCCGACCTGATGACCCATGACCTGACTCCCTCGACGGTGATCGGCCCCTTGGACAACGGAACTGCCGACCTCCTCAGCGCGCCCCGGCTCGACAACCAGGCCAGTTGTTACGCGGGACTGGAGGCACTGTTGGCCTCGAAACCGGCCTCAGAACAGGCCCCGAGGTACCTGCCGGTGCTGGTGCTCTTCGATCACGAGGAGGTCGGTTCGTCCTCGGACCACGGCGCGCAATCCAACCTGTTGGGCACCGTCCTGGAGCGAATTGTGCTGGCCGCGGGCGGCAACCGGGAGGACTACCTGCGCCGGCTGCCGGCGTCGTTGCTGGCGTCGGCGGACATGGCGCACGCCACCCATCCCAATTACCCGGAGCGGCACGAGCCCAGCCATCCGATCGCGGTCAACGCGGGACCGGTGCTCAAGGTGCACCCGAATCTGCGCTATGCCACCGACGGCCGCACCGCCGCGGCCTTCGCGCTGGCCTGCCAGCAGGCCGGGGTGGCGTTGCAGCGTTACGAGCACCGGGCCGACCTGCCGTGCGGATCGACGATCGGTCCGTTGACCTCCGCGCGCACGGGCATCCCCACCGTGGACGTCGGCGCCGCGCAACTTGCGATGCACTCCGCGCGCGAGCTGATGGGCGCGCACGATGTCGGCGCCTACTCGGCCGCGATGCACGCGTTCTTCTCGCCGGCCTGACGCTCACTCGGTCTTCGTCTTGGCCACGCCGTGAAGGATCGCGTCGAGCAGCCCGTCGAATTGCCGGGATCCTTGCGCGACGAAATCACCTGCGCCCCGGTGGGTTAACGCGCGAAACAGCATGGTGCCGATCAGCGCCTGAGCGATCGCGTCGAGGTCGGCATCGGCGCTGAGTTCCTCGTCCCGGACCCCCCGGCGAAGTCGCGTCATCAATCCGGCCAGCTGAGGCGCGCTGAGCTGGCGGTAGAGATCGTCGCCGTCGGCCGGGAGGGCCGCCGCGGCGGCGATGAGCGCGCGCACCAACGCGGCGTTCGGCGGCTTGGCCAGGAAGTCGGCATGCTCCCGCAGCCATGCCTGGAGGTCGGCGCGGAGATCGCCGGTCTCGGCGACGGGAAACGATCCGGATCCGCCGTAGGCATCCAGGACGGCTTCGGCCACCAGCGGCGCTTTCGATGGCCAGCGCCGGTAGAGGGTTTTCTTTCCCACGCCCGCGCGCGCCGCGACGCTCTCCATCGACAACTCGGCGTAGCCGCCGGTGGTCAGAAGCCCGCGGGTGGCATCGAGGATCGCGTGATGCAGCCGGCTGTCACGGGGTCGGCCGGCCCGCTCGTCTGACACTGAGCCGAGCCTAGGTGCCCGCGCCGGGTGCGCGGGGGATCCGAACCGGTACTGGCGTGCGGGCGTGCGCTCGGGTTACCTTCACGGGGACAATTGTAGGAAACGATACGTGTCGTTTCCCTGCCGCCGTGCCCGACGAATGGAGTCGCCCCATGAAAGCCCCTTTGTTGTCGGTCCCCACGACCTGGGATGACATCACGCCCCGGTGGATGTCGGCGGCGCTGGCCGCCGACCACCCCGGCGTCGAGGTGGACACCGTCACCGTCGAGGTTCGCGACGACGGCACCAATCGGCGCGCCCGCCTGGGAGTGACGTACCGCGACGGCAGCGGACCGGCGTCGGTGTTCGTCAAGGCCGCCGACCCCGACCACAAAGAGCTGATCCGCATGACCAGCGGCATGTTCCACGAACCGCGGCTGTTCACCTGCGGGGTTCCGCTACCCCTCGAGCATCCCCACGTCTACGCCGCATTGATCGACGAGGCTGCCTACGACTTCGTGCTGGTCATGGAAGACCTCACCGCGCGCGGCGCCGACCCGCGCGATGCCACCAGGCCGATGACCGTCGAGCAGGTCGCCACCGGCGTGCGCGGCCTGGCCCGGATGCACGGACGGTATTGGGGAGAACGGGTGCTGGCCGAGCCCGCGTTGGGCTGGCTCGAGCCGTTTCTGCCCTGGGACGGCATGGAGATGGCGCCGCTTCCGGCCGCGCTCGAGCGCCTCGGCGCGGGCGCGCCCGAGCAGGTGACCTCGCTGACCATCGACAAGCTGATCGAATCGATCTGGAAGCCCTACATCAGGACGCTGACCGCATCACCGCAGACCTTGCTGCACGGTGATCCGCACATCGGCAACACCTACCTGCTGCCCAGCGACGAGGTGGGGTTCCTCGACTGGCAGGTGGCCCGGCGCGGCAACTGGTCACTCGATCTGGGCTACTTCCTGCAGGGCGCCCTGACCGTCGAGGATCGGCGACGCAGCGAGCGCGATCTGGTCGAGGAGTACCGCGGCGCGCTCGGCCTGCCGAAAGCGGAGATGCCGACCGCCGACGAGGTCTGGTTGCGGTATCGGGCCTCGGTGGCGCACGGTCTGACCCTGTGGTTGTGCACGGCCAGCGCCGGGGAGCTATGGCAGCGTCCCGACATCGCTCTGGCGCTGGCCCAACGGTATTCGTTCGCCTACGCCGACCTGGATACCGCGGCGGCGCTGGCCGAGATCGCCGACTGACGCAGCGCGCTGGTCGGCATCCGACACCCCGGGCGTGGCCACCCTAGACTGTGTCCCGTGACTGTCTCCGGGACGAGTGCGCGCACCCACGCGATCGACACCGTCGAGCACGCCGCCACCACGCCCGACGAGCCGCAACCGTTTGGTGAGCTGGGCCTCAAAGACGACGAATACCAGCGTATTCGCGAGATCCTGGGCCGCCGGCCGACCGATACCGAGCTGGCGATGTACTCGGTGATGTGGAGCGAGCACTGCTCCTACAAGTCGTCCAAGGTGCACCTCCGCTACTTCGGCGAGACCACCACCGACGAGATGCGCGCAGGCATGCTGGCCGGCATCGGCGAGAACGCCGGCGTCGTCGACATCGGCGACGGCTGGGCGGTCACCTTCAAGGTGGAATCGCACAACCACCCCTCCTACGTCGAGCCCTACCAGGGTGCGGCCACCGGTGTCGGCGGCATCGTCCGCGACATCATGGCGATGGGCGCGCGACCGGTCGCGGTGATGGACCAGCTTCGTTTCGGCGCCGCCGACGCGCCGGACACCCGTCGCGTGCTGGACGGCGTGGTCCGCGGCATCGGCGGCTACGGCAACTCGCTGGGCTTGCCCAACATCGGCGGCGAGACCGTCTTCGATGCGTGCTACGCCGGCAACCCGTTGGTGAACGCCATGTGCGTCGGTGTCCTGCGGCAGGAGGACCTGCACCTGGCGTTCGCCTCGGGCGCCGGCAACAAGATCATCCTGTTCGGAGCCCGCACCGGGTTGGACGGCATCGGCGGGGTGTCCGTGCTGGCGTCGGACACCTTCGATGCCGAGAACTCGCGCAAGAAGCTGCCCTCGGTGCAGGTCGGCGACCCGTTCATGGAGAAGGTGCTCATCGAGTGCTGCCTCGAGCTGTACGCCGGTCACCTGGTGGTCGGCATACAGGACTTGGGTGGCGCCGGATTATCTTGTGCCACTTCGGAATTGGCGTCGGCCGGCGACGGCGGGATGGCAATCCGGCTCGAGACGGTCCCGCTGCGCACCACCCAGATGACCCCCGCGGAGATCCTCTGCAGCGAGTCCCAGGAGCGGATGTGCGCGGTGGTCACCCCGGAGAACGTCGACGCATTCATGGCGGTGTGCCGCAAGTGGGACGTGCTGGCCACCGTGATCGGGGAGGTCACCGATGGCGACCGGCTGCGGATCACGTGGCAGGGCCAGACCGTCGTCGACGTGCCGCCGCGCACAGTCGCCCACGAGGGCCCGGTGTACCAGCGTCCGGTCGTTCGCCCCGACTCGCAGGACGCCTTGAACGCGGACACCTCGACACGGCTGCCGCGGCCGGCCACCGGTGACGAACTGCGCGCCACTTTGCTTGCGTCGCTGGGTAGCCCGCATCTGTGCAGCCGCGCGTTCATCACCGAGCAGTACGACCGGTACGTGCGGGGCAACACCGTGCTGGCCGAACACGCCGACGGTGGTGTGCTGCGCGTCGACGAGACCACCGGCCGCGGCATCGCCCTGTCGACCGACGCGTCCGGCCGCTACACCAAGCTGGATCCCTACGCCGGTGCCCAGCTCGCCCTGGCCGAGGCCTACCGCAACGTGGCCGTCACCGGCGCCACCCCGGTCGCGGTGACCAACTGCCTGAACTTCGGTTCACCCGAAGACCCCGGCGTGATGTGGCAGTTCGCGCAGGCGGTCCGGGGCCTCGCCGAAGGCTGTGCGGCCCTGGGGATTCCGGTGACCGGCGGCAACGTCAGCTTCTACAACCAAACCGGGTCGACGGCGATCCTGCCCACCCCGGTGGTCGGGGTCCTCGGCGTCATCGATGACGTCGGCCGGCGCATCCCCACCGGTCTGGGCACCGAGCCGGGGGAAACCCTGATGCTGCTCGGCGATACGCGCGACGAGTTCGACGGCTCGGTGTGGGCGCAGGTGACCGCAGATCATCTCGGCGGGCTGCCTCCCGCGGTCGACCTGGGCCGCGAAAAGCTGCTGGCCGAGGTGTTGCGTTCCGCGTCGCGCGACGGCCTGGTGTCCGCGGCGCACGACCTGTCCGAGGGCGGCCTGGCGCAAGCCGTCGTCGAGGCCGCCATGGCCGGTGAAACCGGTTGTCGCATCGTGCTTCCCGAGGACGCCGATCCCTTCGTGACGTTGTTCTCCGAGTCGGCGGGCCGTGTGCTGGTGGCGGTGCCGCGCACCGAGGAGAGCCGGTTCCGCTCGATGTGCGAGGCGCGGGGACTGCCGGCGGTCCGCATCGGTGTCGTCGACCAGGCCTCCGACGCTGTGGAGGTCCAGGGGCTGTTCACGGTCTCGCTGGCCGAACTGCGTGAGACCTCCGAGGCGGTGCTGCCGCGGCTCTTCGGATGAAGCCGGCGACGAATACTGATGTCTGACAGGCGGTTCCGTCGGGCTGGCGCGCTTTCGTTGGCCGCCGCCCTGGTGGGCTGGAGCTTCGTCGGCCCGCGGCTGCCGGCCTCGTGGCGAGTGGTGTTGCAGGCCGCGGTGGGCGGTGCGCTGGTGTTGATGACGCGGGCGCCGCTGGGCCTGGGTCCGCCCCGGCTGTGGGCCGGGCTGCGGCTGGGGTCAGCGGCCGCGTTCTCGGCGGCGAGCGCCGTCGCCGCGACAACCCTGCTGGCGCCGGTGCGCCAATCGATGGCCGTCCGGGAACCGCCCGCGACCGTGCCGGACTGGCTGCTGGTGCGCATACCCCTGGGCACCGTCTGGTCCGAGGAGTCCGCCTTTCGCGCGGCGCTGGCCATCGTCGGTTCCGCGGCGTTCGGTAGACACGGTGGAAGGTTGTTGCAAGCCACCGCTTTCGGCCTCTCGCACATCCCCGATGCGCGTGCGACCGGTGAGCCCGTGGCGGCCACCGTGCTGGTCACCGGAATCGGCGGCTGGCTGTTTGGTTGGCTGGCCGACCGCTCCGGCAGCCTCGCCGCGCCCATGCTGGCGCACCTGGCCATCAACGAGGCCGGCGCCATCGCCTTGTTGGCTGCGAGGTCGCCGAACCCCTGAGGCCGTTAAGCAACGCGGGTCCGTGGTTTTGAGACCCTAGGGTATGGCGCCGCGCGAAAGGGCCGATCCGGCCAAGACCCGGGAAGCCGTGTTGGCCGTCGCGGAATGGTTGGGGGACGAATCCGCGCCGGCGCCGGGCCGCGGCGAATTGGCGACGGCAGTGCGGCTCACCGCCCGCACCCTGGCCGCGGTGGCGCCGGGACGAAGCGTGGAGCTGCGGATTCCGCCCTTCGTCGCCGTGCAGTGCGTCGCCGGGCCCACGCACACCCGCGGCACGCCACCCAATGTGGTGGAGACCGATCCGCGGACCTGGCTGTTGCTGGCCACCGGGAAGTTGTCGTTCGCCGACGCGAAGGGCACCGGTGCGCTGCGACTTTCCGGCTCCCGAGCCGGTGAGATTGACCACTGCCTACCCCTGTTCGATGTGGGCTGAACACAACTCTGAACTGCAGGTTCAGGGTTTCGGGCGGGTATTTCGTCGCTCAACACGCCTGGCGGATTCGGCGGCGCGGCCCTCGTGCCCGTAGACTCCCTAGCGTCACCAACCGTTCCCCGGGGAGCCGCCGAATCGTGACCGTCCAAGAACCCGAAGAGGACTTCAACGCGCCCCGTGAGGAATGCGGCGTATTCGGGGTCTGGGCCCCGGGCGAGGACGTCGCCAAACTCACCTATTACGGCTTGTACGCGCTGCAGCATCGCGGCCAGGAAGCCGCCGGTATCGCCGTCGCCGACGGATCCCAGGTGCTGGTCTTCAAGGACTTGGGTCTGGTCAGCCAGGTGTTCGACGAGCAGACGCTGGGGGCGATGCCGGGCCACGTCGCCATCGGGCACTGCCGTTACTCAACCACAGGTGACACGACCTGGGAGAATGCGCAGCCGGTGTTCCGCAACACCGCGGCCGGCACCGGGGTTGCCTTGGGGCACAACGGGAATCTGGTCAATACCGCCGAGCTGGCCTCCCGCGCCCGCGACGAGGGGCTGATCGCCAAGCGCGCCCCGGCCCCGGCGACCACGGACTCTGACATTCTGGGCGCGCTGCTGGCCCACGGCGCCGCCGACTCCACGCTGGAGCAGGCGGCACTGGAACTGCTGCCGACCGTGCGCGGGGCCTTCTGCCTGACGTTCATGGACGAGAACACGCTCTACGCGTGCCGCGATCCGCATGGGGTGCGGCCACTTTCGCTCGGACGGCTGGACCGCGGGTGGGTGGTGGCCTCCGAAACAGCCGCCCTCGACATCGTCGGTGCCTCGTTCGTTCGCGACATCGAGCCGGGCGAATTGCTGGCGATCGACGCCGACGGGGTGCGCTCCACGCGTTTCGCCAACCCCACCCCCAAGGGCTGCGTCTTCGAGTACGTGTACCTGGCGCGGCCGGACAGCACGATCGCCGGTCGGTCCGTGCATGCGACCAGGGTGGAGATCGGTCGCCGGTTGGCCCGTGAACGTCCGGTGGAAGCCGACCTGGTGATCGGCGTGCCCGAGTCGGGCACCCCCGCCGCCGTCGGATACGCGCAGGAGTCAGGCATCCCCTACGGGCAGGGGCTAATGAAGAACGCCTACGTTGGGCGCACCTTCATCCAGCCGTCGCAGACCATCCGTCAGCTCGGTATCCGGTTGAAGCTCAACCCGCTTCGCGAGGTGATCCGCGGCAAGCGGCTCATCGTCGTCGACGACTCGATCGTGCGCGGCAACACCCAGCGCGCCCTGTTGCGGATGCTGCGCGAGGCCGGTGCTGTCGAAGTGCACGTGCGTATCGCGTCGCCCCCGGTCAAATGGCCCTGCTTCTACGGCATCGACTTCCCGTCGCCGGCCGAATTGATCGCCAATGCGGTCGAAGACAAAAAGGAGATGCTCGAGGCGGTACGCCACGCCATCGGTGCTGACTCGCTGGGCTACATCTCGCTGCGCGGCCTGGTCGCGGCCTCCGAGCAGCCGGCCTCGCGGCTGTGCACCGCCTGCTTCGACGGCCAGTATCCGATCGAGCTGCCCGAGGAAACCGCGCTGGGCAAGAACGTCGTCGAGCACATGCTCGCCAATGCGGCCCGCGGCGCCGGACTCGACGATCTCGCGGCCGACGAAATACCGGTCGTGCACTGACTCGGTTGTGCTCCTTCGCCGGCGTTTGATACCGGCGGTCAGCGCCGCCCGGTAGCCTTTATCGCGATGACGGATCCCGGAAAGAGCCCCGCACGCCACTCAGGCAGTCAGGGCATCACCTACGCGTCGGCCGGGGTGGACATTGAAGCCGGCGACCGCGCTGTCGAATTGTTCAAGCCGCTGGCGACAAAAGCCACGCGACCCGAGGTGCGGGGCGGCCTGGGCGGATTCGCCGGCCTGTTCGCGTTACGCGGCGACTACCGCGAGCCGCTACTCGCGGCCTCCACCGATGGCGTCGGCACCAAGCTGGCGGTCGCCCAGGCGATGGACAAGCACGACACCGTCGGGCTGGATCTGGTGGCGATGGTGGTCGACGACCTTGTGGTGTGTGGCGCCGAGCCGCTGTTCCTGCAGGACTACATCGCCGTCGGCCGGACGGTGCCGGAACGCTTGAGCGCCATCGTCAGTGGCATCGCCGAAGGATGCGTGCGGGCCGGCTGCGCGCTGCTCGGCGGTGAGACGGCCGAACACCCGGGCCTGATGGAACCGGACCACTACGATATTTCGGCCACCGGTATCGGCGTCGTCGAGGCCGACGACGTGCTGGGACCCGATCGGGTCAAACCCGGTGACGTCATCATCGCGATGGGCTCGTCCGGTCTGCACTCCAACGGATATTCGTTGGCCCGCACCGTGCTACTCGAGATCGACCGGATGAACCTCGAAGGCTACGTCGAGGAGTTCGGCCGCACCCTCGGGGAAGAGCTGCTCGAACCCACCCGCATCTACGCCAAGGACTGCCTGGCGCTGGCCGCCGAGACCCACGTCCGCACCTTTTGCCACGTCACCGGTGGGGGCCTGGCCGGCAACCTGGCACGCGTCATCCCGCACGGGCTGGTCGCGGAAATGGACCGCGGCACCTGGACGCCCGCGCCGGTGTTCGCCATGATCGCCCAGCGCGGCCGGGTGACCCGCGAAGAGATGGAGAAGACGTTCAACATGGGCGTCGGCATGATCACCATCGTGGCGCCCGAAGACACCGACCGCGCCCTGGCTATCCTGACCGCACGGCACTTGGACTGCTGGGTGCTGGGCACCGTCGGCAAAGGTGGAAAGGCGCGCCCGCGGGCCGAACTCGTCGGTCAACACCCGCGATTCTGAGAAGTCAGGACCTCCGCGAAACTGATGCGGCGCCGGTGCACTAGGCATCGGCGCCGGGGCGTGGGTTCTAGTGCCGCCAGCTGTCCTGGTCGTCCCAGGATTCGTCGGCGCCGTCGGTGTCCAGTTCATTGGACTCGTCCGAACCCGTTCCGGACAGCTCTTGCTGAAGCCGCTGGAAGTCGGTCTGCGGAGAACTGTATTTGAGTTCTCGAGCAACCTTGGTCTGCTTCGCCTTAGCCCGGCCGCGGCCCATGGGGGAACCCCCTCGCGCAATAACGGAGCGGCCTAACGAGTAGGCGGCTCCGATCTCCTGGTGTCATTTTGTCCTGCCGACAGTTTACCGTGCCTCGCCACCGGGCGTTGGCGCCCCCTGCTCGCTGTGGCGGACGTTACCGTTCATTATCTCGCACCGCCCCGCAACCGTTCAACGGCCAGCCGCCCGGCGCCGATCTGCTCGGCGGGAGGCAGGGAATCGACATCGATCATCGCGGCCACCGCGGCCTCCGGACCCGTCGCCAATTCCGTCTCGGCGGGCAGCCCGCGCTTGAGTAGCGCCAGCGCTATCGGCCCGAGATCGACGTGGTCGACCACGGTCCCGAGGCGGCCGACCGTCCGGCCACCGGCCAGCACCGGATCACCCGTCGCCGGCCGCTCCACCGAGCCGTCAAGGTGCAGCAGAGTCAGCATCCGGGGTGGTTTACCGAGGTTGTGCACCCGCGCGACGGTCTCCTGCCCCCGGTAACAGCCCTTGTCCAGGTGGACGGCACCGTCGCCGGGGCCACCGATCCACCCCACCTCATGCGGAATCGTGCGTTCGTCGGTGTCGACGCCCAGCCGGGGCCGCACGGCCGCGACGCGATGGGCTTCGTAGGCCCACACGCCGCTGGGCCGCACTCCGGCCTGCGACAACCGGTTTCGCCAGTCACCGGCCTCGGCGCGCGGAACCACCAGGTCCAGTTCGACCGGGCCGGCGGGAGTGCCCGGCATCCGCCGCACGAAGCCCCCGCCGGCGGGAACCGCGGTCAGCTCGGCGGGCAGCGCATCCACTCCGAGCGCGGCAAGGATCGCCGGGTCGGCCAGCCGAGGACCGAGCAACGAGAGCACCGCCAGATCGGCGCTGCCCGGGGTGGCCTCGGACCAGAACACCATCTTGCGCAGGTATTCCAGCAGCGGCTCAGCGCGCCAGGGTTCGGTGTCGAGGTAGGTGGTCCCCGCCAGTTCGGTCTGGATCCAGTGATCCTCGACGCGGCCCTGGCCGTCGAGGCTGAGATTCTGCGTGCAGGCGCCGTCGGGGAGGCTGCTGACGTGTTGCGTCGAGATGCTGTGCAACCAGGTCTGCCGGTCCTTGCCGGTCACGGTGAGCACGCCGCGGTGCGAGCGGTCGACCATTATCGCGTCGGTTTCGGCGGCGCGCTGCTCGCCCAGCGGATCGCCGTAATGCCAGACGGCCCCGGCGTCGGGTCCGGTATCGGGTGCAGAAACGGGATGGCTCACACGTCAACTCTACGTACCGGAGCGCGTTCCGCCGCGAGTGTGCGGCCGGCTTCACATTCGGCGGGGGACCGGTGAGCCGATAGGCTTTTCGACCATGGCCGGCCAGACGGGTGTGATCATCACGCTGGACGGCGAACTGCATTCGCCGGATGCGCCGCTGCTACACGCCGACGACCTGGCAGCGGTACGCGGCGACGGTGTCTTCGAGACGCTGTTGGTGCGCGACGGCGGAGCCTGTCTGATCGAGTCGCACTTGCAGCGGCTGACCCAGTCGGCCAGGCTGACCGATCTGCCCGAGCCGGATCTGCCGCGTTGGCGAAGTGCGATCGAGGTGGCCACCCGGCAGTGGTGCGCGGGCAGCGCCGACGAAGGCGCGATGCGGTTGATCTACAGCCGTGGCCGGGAGGGCGGTTCGGTGCCGACGGCCTATGTGATGGTCAACGCCGTTCCTGAACGAGTGAGCGCGGTCCGGCGTGACGGACTGGCGGCGGTCACACTCGATCGCGGGCTGCCCGCCACCGGTGTCGACGCGATGCCGTGGCTGCTGGCCGGCGCCAAGACCCTGTCCTACGCGGTGAATATGGCCGCCCTGCGTCACGCGGCCCGCCGGGATGCCGGCGACGTCATCTTCGTCAGCACGGACGGCTACGTCTTGGAAGGCCCGCGCTCGACCGTGGTGATCGCCACCGACTCGGATGCACCCGACGGCACTCCGTGCCTGTTGACGCCCCCGCCGTGGTATCCGATTCTACGTGGCACCACGCAGCAGGCTCTGTTCGAGGTGGCCAGGTCCAAGGGTTACGACTGCGACTATCGGGCGCTGCGAATCGCGGACCTGGTTGCGGCCCAAGGTGTTTGGCTGATCTCGAGCATGACGTTGGCCGCCCGAGTGCATACCCTCGATGGCCGCCCCCTGCCGCGGTCGCCGATGGCGGCGGAATTCGCCGAACTGGTCGACGCCGCCATCGTCAGCGATCGCTGAGCGCTGAATTCCGTTGTCGGCTCACCGATTCGCGGGTACGGTCGGCCGTACACAAGAAGGGAGGTGGTCCGAGAAATTGATAGCTTCATGGACATGTGAGGTGGCTGCGCGCTAGCTGCATCGGCTCGGAAGAGCTGGCGATACACACGCGCTGGCGAATTCCCCGCAGTCACCCGGCCCCCGAGCTTCCGGTTTTGTCCGACCTGGAGTATGGCTCGGGGGCCGATCCATGTCGGCAGCCGTTAGCAGCCACCGCCGAAGCGCGCCGTGATCGATTGCCCGGCACAAGCTTTCCACTTCCCCGCCGATGTCTGCGCGAACGCGGCGGCCTTCGCCTGCGGGGTTGCTACCCGGCGAACCGCGACAGCCGCGCCGAGAGATGCGGCACCAGACCGCCGTCGGCGTCCACCCGTTCCTCGACGTAGGCGAGGTCGCCGCCTTCGACGATGCCGTAGAGTCGCTTGGCGCCGCCGACCAGCACGCCGGACCTGCTGCGGGCCAGCGCGTCGGTCACCAGCTCCCACGATGATTGGGTGCGCGGACGCCCGTAGAACAATTCGACATAGCCCGCCGAATGCGCCAACAGCAGTTCGATCGCGTTGGATTCGCTGGGGTCGTCGGGATCGCTGACAAAGCGCCAGAACCCGGTCTCGCGTAGATCGCGCTCCTGGTAAGCGCCCGTCTCGCTCAACCGCCAGGAGCGGGCTTCCCAATTCAGATAGTCGCCGCCGTCGTGTGAGACAACGATCTGCTGACCGAACCGGTAGTCGCCGTTATGCCCACGGCCTTCACCTTCGCCGCGCCAGACGCCGACCAGCGGCAGCAACGCCAGCAACGCATCACTGAGGTCGGCGCCCTCGCGCAGGTTGGCGGTGTCGGCGGGAAGGGGCAAGTCGTCGAAGGACGGAATATTGCGGCTGGCGGTCACCTTGGCGCGCTCAGCGGCGGCGGCCACCGCCCGGTCGCCGGAGCCGGCGGAACTCAACGGATCGTCGGCGGCGGGGTTCAACTTGCGCCACTCCTCCCCATCGCTGCGCTCTGGATCGTCGCCGGCGCGGGTCACGACTCGTCAGTGATCAGCCGGTAGAGGGTGTAGAGGGCGAACCATGAAATCACCACGACCGACACAACCAGCATGATCTCGAAGAACAACACCACGGGGACAAGTCTATTCGTCCCCACGTGTCCCGGTCGGGGGCAGCTGGTCGATCAGGCGATCTTGACGTCGACCTCGTGGATGCCGGCACCCGACGGTGTCACCACGGCGTTCCCGTTACCGGCCGCCGAGAGCGCGCGCAGCGTCCAGGATCCCGGTGCGGCGAAGAACCGGAAGTCACCGGTAGCCGACGCCACCACCTCGGCGGTGAACTCGTCAGACGAGTCCAGCAAGCGGACGAACGCGCCACCGACTGCCTGGCCATCGCCATCCACGACACGGCCGGTGATCACCGTTTCCTTTTCCAGGTCGACGCTGGCGGGCAATGTCAGTCCTTGCTTCGGCGCAGAGCACATATCAGCTTCCCAACTCGATCGGGGCCCCAACCAGGGAGCCGTATTCCGTCCAACTGCCGTCGTAGTTCTTGACATTCCTGTGTCCGAGCAATTCGTAGAGAACGAACCAGGTATGCGATGACCGCTCGCCGATGCGGCAGTAGGCGATCGTTTCCTTGTCGCCGTCTAGGCCGGCGGCGGCGTACAGCTTGGCCAGTTCCTCGTCGGACTTGAAGGTGCCGTCCTCGTTGGCGGCCCTGCTCCACGGCACGTTGATGGCGCCCGGGATGTGGCCGGGCCGCTGGCTTTGTTCCTGCGGCAGGTGCGCGGGCGCCAGGATCTTGCCCGAGAACTCGTCGGGGGAGCGCACGTCGACCAGGTTCTTGACATTGATGGCCGCGATGACGTCGTCGCGGAACGCCCTGATGCTGTTGTCCGGCGCGGTCGCCGTGTACGAGGTCGCCGGCCTGCTGACGGTCTCGCTGGACAGTGCGCGACCGTCGAGCTCCCACTTTTTGCGCCCGCCGTCGAGCAGCTTGACCTTGTCGTGGCCGTACAGCTTGAAATACCAGTACGCGTAGGCGGCGAACCAATTGTTGTTGCCGCCATAGAGGATCACGGTGTCGTCATTGGAGACGCCCCGTTCGCTGAGCAGTTTCGAGAACTGCTGAGCGTCGACGAAGTCGCGTTTGACCGGGTCCTGCAAATCTGAGCGCCAGTCCAGCCTGATCGCGCCGGGGATGTGACCGCCGTCGTAAGCGCTGGTGTCCTCGTCGACTTCGACGAACACGACGCCTGAGGCGTCGAGATTGCTCTCAGCCCAGTCGGTGGAGACCAGGACGTCGGAGCGTGCCATGGAATGGATCCTTTCAATCACTTTTGGTTACAGCAGGTCAGGCGGGACGCGCGGGGCGTCGGAAACGGGCCACCAGCGGGTAGAGCCGGCAGCCCAGGCAGATGCCGAAGGCCGCGTTGAGGAACGCGGCCGCCAGGGCGGCCGCGGTGGCGATGACGCCGACGAGGAAAGCGCCGGCCGCGAATCCGGCACTGCCCCAGATCGCGAAGATCAGGCCGACGAGTTGGGCGAACTTCAGCGGCGCGGTGGGTTCGCGATCCTGCACCGGCCCCAGCCGGGGCGCGACGGCGGCGGCGAATATCCGGCCGTAGGGATGCTTGCGCGGGCCACCTGCGGCACCGATGGCGAAGATGACGGCCTGGACAGCCAGGATCACCGCCGCAGTCGGCGGGCTGGCCGCGGACACGATCAGCGCCAGCACCAAGACCGCTGTGGTGACCCACGCGGCGAAGCGTGGTCCACGCACGTCGACGAGGTCGGGCTGCGTGGTGGTGTTGTTGCTCGGCAAGGTGTTACTCCTCGATAGCCCTGTTGCTCATGGAAACGGCGATGGGAGAGGCGCCACGGTCGGGACCCGGGCCCGCTCCGAGTGCTACGCGAAAGCGCGGCTACTCAGCAGCAACAGCAACAACAACAGCCCGCGGTGCGGCACAGCACAACTGCGCGACGCTTGGTGAGCATGGGCTCAAGACGGGCTGACACGTCGGTCAGCTTACCCAATGACACCGTGGTCAGGCCAACAACGGTTGCAGGACGGACCGCAGGTCGGCGGCACTGGGCACTCCAGACGTCCGGTATCGCTGCCGCCCGTCGACGTCGAAGATCAGCGTGGTGGGCAGGGACAGCACCGAATAACGGCGTGCCGTGTCCGGATTGGCGTCCAGATCGACCTCGACGTGGGCCACCTCGCCCAGGTCGTCGCAGACCTGGCCAACGACCCGGCGAACCCGGTCGCACGGCCCACACCACGGGGCGCTGAAGTGCACGACGGTCGGCCCGCTGCGGGACAGCCCCAGTGCTGCGATGTCGCCGGCGGTGTCCTGATCCGGTCCCGAACCGATTTCCCGGAGGCTGCCGGAGCGGCGGGTCAACAACCAGCCGGCCAGAGTCGCCGCGGCAAGGGCCGCGACGGTCACCACGATGACGGTCGTCATCGGCGCCGCTCCCGGCCATCGTGGTGCTCAACGGTGTCGTCGGCGTGCGTCATGACCGTTTAAACCCGTCCAGGGTCACGGTTACTCCATGGGAGATGCCCTCGATGATGACGTCGGAGCCCCGCGCCCCCTCGGTGGTGGGCGCGACACCGAAGGGAAGTCGC
>NZ_JAICZA010000187.1 GCF_025933915.1 Mycobacterium sp. | reverse complement strand
CGCCGGCCGTCCCGGGCGTCGTAGAGGTAGGACCCGGCCGAGCGGGCCAGATCGAGCACGAAGTCGAAGCCGTCGACCAGCATGCTGCGCGCCAGCACCTCGTGGACACGGTCGGGATCCGTGCGCCGATCGGCGCGAGCGAAGCGCTCCAGGGCGGCCGTCATGGACTCATAATACGTGTTATTTACGGTAACATGACACTATTACAGGATACTTTACGGTACATGTTGCCGATCTTCGTAAAAGGTATTCAAGATGATGGTGCTTCGCGTCTTGACGTTCGCGGCCGTCCGGATCCGCTGCAGCAGATCCTCGAGCGCCCGGGCGGACGCGACGCGCACCAGCAGGACGTAGCTTTCTTCGCCGGCCACCGAGTGACACGATTCGATCTCCTCGATGTGTTCCAGGCGGGCGGGCGCATCATCGGGTTGAGAGGGATCCAGAGGAGTGATGGCCACGAACGCCGACAGCGGGTGCCCGACCGCCTCCGGGTCGATGCGCGCGGCGTATCCCGCGATGACGCCGCGGGCCTCGAGCCTGCGCACCCTCGACTGGACCGCCGAGACCGACAGCCCGGCGCTGGCCGCCAACTCCGCCAACGTCGCGCGTCCGTCGGCGACCAGCTCGCGCGCCAGAATCCGGTCGACATCGTCGAGCGTCTCACTCATGGCCGGAGACTATCGCAGGAACGGCGCGCCGTGACCCGCGCGAAATGGCTGGAGACGTCGCAGCTTCGCGCGCTGTTCGCCGCGGGCCTCTCGGCGATGTACACCGCCGAGGTGCCCGCCTACGGCACCCTGGTGCAGGTGAGCGAGCAGGTCAACGCCGATCACGTGGCACGCCACCGGCATGCCGAACGGTTCGGCTCGCTGCAGCGCGTCACCGCCGAGCGGCACGGCGCCATCCGGGTGGGCAGCCCGGCCGAACTGGCCGCCGCCGCCGACCTTTTCGCCGCGTTCGGCATGCTGCCGGTCGGTTACTACGACCTGCGCTGCGCGGCCTCTCCGGTCCCGGTGGTATCGACCGCCTTCCGCCCTGTCGATGCGAACGAGCTGTCGCTCAACCCCTTTCGGATGTTCACCTCGATGCTGGCCACCCGCGACGCGCGCTTTTTCGATCGTGACCTGCGCGCCCGCGTCGACACCTTCCTGGGGCGCCGCCGACTGTTCGATCCCGCGTTGCTCGACCGCGCGCGCGTCGTCACCGCCGCGGGTGGCTGCGCCGGCGACCAGGCGCAGGAGTTCGTCGCGGCGGCGGTGGCGGCATTCGCCCTGTCCGGCGAGCCGATCGACAAGTCGTGGTACGACGAGCTGTCGCGGGTGTCCGCGGTGGCCGCCGACATCGCCGGCGTCGGCTCCACCCACCTCAACCACCTGACGCCCCGCGTCCTCGACATCGACGACCTGTACCGGCGGATGAGCGGGCGCGCCATCACCATGATCGATACCATCCAGGGGCCGCCGGCCACCGGCGGCCCGGCGGTGTTGTTGCGCCAGACCTCTTTTCGCGCCCTGGCCGAACCCCGCAGGTTCCGCGGCGAGGACGGCCGGATCACCGAAGGGGCGCTGCGGGTGCGCTTCGGCGAAGTGGAGGCCCGGGGTGTCGCGCTGACGCCGAAGGGCCGTGAGCGATACGACGCCGCGATGAGCGCCGTCGATCCGGCCGCGGTATGGGCGGATCACTTTCCGCCCACCGATGAGCAGATGGCCGCCCAGGGGCTCGGCTATTACCGGGGCGGTGACCCGTCGGCGCCGATCGTCTACGAGGACTTCCTGCCCGCGTCGGCGGCGGGCATCTTCCGGTCCAACCTGGACTCCGACGGCGAAACCGCGGACGCACCAGACGAATCCGGCTACGACGCGCAGTGGCTGGCCGGTGCCCTCGGCCGCGACATTCATGACCCGTACGCCCTCTATGAGGAGGCATGCTCATGACCACCGAACAGTTACGCGCCCGGGTGCGCACGGCCTTCGACGCGATCGGCGTCGCCACCGGCCTCGGCGAGCCGGACGGGCCGGGGCTGCCCGCCAGCACACCGATCACCGGCGAGGTGCTGTTCACCGTCGCGCCCACCACGCCCGAGCGGGCCGATCGAACGATCGCCGAAGCGGCCCAAGCGTTTTCGGTGTGGCGAAGCACGCCCGCGCCGGTGCGCGGCGCGCTGGTGGCGCGACTGGGTGAGCTGCTGAGGACGCACAAGGACGAGCTGGCCACCCTGGTGACGGTCGAGGTCGGCAAGATCGCCTCGGAGGCGGCGGGCGAGGTGCAGGAGATGATCGATGTCTGCCAGTTCGCCGTCGGCCTGTCGCGTCAGCTCTACGGCCGCACCATCGCATCGGAACGCCCCGGGCACCGGCTGCTGGAGACCTGGCACCCGCTCGGTGTGGTCGCGGTGATCACCGCGTTCAACTTCCCGGTCGCCGTGTGGGCCTGGAACGCCGCGCTGGCCCTGGTGTGTGGGGACCCGGTGGTGTGGAAGCCCTCGGAGCTGACGCCGTTGACGGCGCTGGCCGCCCAGGGGCTGATCGCCCGCGCCGCGGCCGACGTCGGCGCCCCGCCCGCGGTGAGCTCGCTGGTGCTGGGCGACCGCGACGTCGGCGGGCTACTGGTGGACGATCCCCGCATCGCCCTGTTGTCCGCGACGGGTTCGGTTCGGATGGGCCGCGATGTCGGCCCGCGCGTCGCCGCGCGCTTCGGCCGGGTGCTGCTGGAATTGGGTGGCAACAACGCCGCCATCGTGGCGCCGTCGGCCGACCTGGACCTCGCCGTGCGGGCCGTGGTGTTCGCCGCCGCCGGCACCGCCGGTCAACGCTGCACCAGCCTGCGCCGGCTGATCGTCCACCATTCGGTGGCCGACGAGGTGGTCTCCCGCGTCGTGTCCGCCTTCCGGCAACTGCGGATCGGCGACCCGTGCGCGCCGGGCACGCTCGTCGGGCCGCTGATTCACGAGACCGCCTACCGGGACATGGTGGGGGCGTTGGAACAGGCGCGCGCGGACGGCGGGGAGGTCATCGACGGCGACCGCAGGCACCCCGAGGTTCCCGAACAGCCGAGTTCCTACTATGTCGCGCCGGCCGTGGTGCGCATGCCCGCACAGACCTCGATCGTGGCGAGCGAGACGTTCGCACCCATCCTCTACGTGCTGACCTACGACGAGCTGGACGACGCGATAGCGCTTAATAACGCTGTGCCACAGGGTCTTTCGTCGTCCATTTTCACCACGGACCTGCGCGAGGCTGAACGATTCCTGGCCGAATCCGACTGCGGAATCGCCAATGTCAACATCGGCACGTCCGGGGCGGAGATCGGCGGCGCGTTCGGCGGCGAGAAGGAAACCGGCGGCGGACGGGAGTCCGGCACGGACTCGTGGAAGGCCTACATGCGCCAAAGTACCAATACCGTCAATTATTCCGGCGAGTTGCCGCTGGCCCAGGGGGTGGAGTTCGGATGAATCCGATGTGGCCGGCCTCTCATCTCATATGAGTACTATCTGACACATGCCAACCGCCCGAAGGCGTCTGTCCCCCGAGGATCGGCGCGCTGAGCTGCTCGCTTTAGGGGCAGAGGTTTTTGGGAAGCGACCGTACGACGAGGTCCGCATCGATGAGATCGCGGAGCGCGCCGGGGTGTCGCGGGCCCTGATGTATCACTACTTCCCCGACAAGCGGGCGTTTTTCGCGGCGGTGGTCAAGGACGAGGCCGACCGCCTCTACGAGAACACCAACATGGACGACGCCACCGGTCTGACCATGTACGAGGAGATCCGGATCGGTGTGCTGGCCTACATGGCCTACCACGAACAGAACCCGGAAGCCGCGTGGGCCGCGTACGTCGGCCTGGGGCGGTCCGACCCGGTCCTGCTGGGCGTCGAGGACGACGCGAAGAACCGCCAGATGGAACACATCATGTCCCGGATCAACCGGCTGATCTCCGAGCTCCCGGCGGCCGCCATGGAACCCGACGTCGAGCGCCACCTGCGGGTGATCCTGAACGGCTGGCTGGCGCTGACCTTCGAGATCTGCCGGCAGCGGATCATCGACCCCGCCACCGACGCCGACAAGCTCGCCGACGCCTGCGCGCACTCACTGCTGGATGCGATCGCGCGGGTGCCGGAGATTCCGGAGGAGCTCGGCGAGGCGATGTCCACCTCGCGCCTCTGAGCGCGGCGACATCATGTCGGTCCCCGTTGGCACCATGGATGGGTGAGCACTCGCGCTGAGGCCGGGCCGCCCGGCCCCTCCGACCCCCTGGGCCGGTTCAGCGCGGTCACCCGCGAATGGTTCACCAGCACGTTCGCCGCGCCGACCGCCGCGCAGGCCGATGCCTGGAACGCCATCGCCGACGGCCGCAACACCCTGGTGATCGCCCCGACCGGGTCCGGCAAGACGCTGGCGGCGTTTCTGTGGGCGCTGGACAGTCTGGCCTGCTCGGCCGACCGCCCGTCGGGCACGCGCGTGCTCTACGTGTCCCCGCTCAAGGCGCTGGCCGTCGACGTCGAGCGCAACCTGCGCACCCCCCTGGCCGGGCTCACCCGCATCGCCGAACGGCGGGGCCTGCCGCCACCGGACATCAGCGTGGGGGTGCGCTCCGGCGACACCCCGCCCGCCACCCGTCGCCAACTCATCAACCGGCCCCCCGACGTGCTGATCACCACGCCGGAGTCGCTGTTTCTGATGCTCACCTCCGCTGCCCGCGAAACACTGGCCGGGGTGCAGACGGTGATCGTCGACGAGATCCACGCCATCGCCGCCGGCAAGCGCGGCGCGCATCTGGCGGTGTCGCTGGAGCGCCTGGACGCGCTGCGGGAGGACAGACCCGCCCAGCGCATCGGGCTGTCGGCGACGGTGCGACCACCCGAGGAGCTCGCCCGCTTCCTGTCCGGCCAGGCACCGACCACCATCGTGGCGCCGCCGTCAGCCAAGACGGTCGAGCTCACCGTGGCTGTGCCGGTGCCCGACATGGCCAACCTGGCGAACAACACTATCTGGCCCGATGTCGAAAACCGCCTGGTCGACCTGATCGAGGCGCACAATTCGACCATCGTGTTCGCCAATTCGCGGCGGCTGGCCGAACGACTTACCGCTCGCCTCAACGAGATTCACGCCGAACGCAGCGGCGTCGTGGGGGCACCTCCCGCTTGCGGGGGAGTGTCCCCAGATTTTGTGGCGGCCAACCCCGCGGTGGCGGGCGGGGCCCCGGCGCACATCATGAGCTCGGGCCAGACGTACGGCGCCGACCCGATACTGGCGCGCGCCCACCACGGTTCGGTCAGTAAGGAGCAACGCGCCCTAGTCGAAGAGGACCTCAAACGCGGGCTGCTCAAGGCGGTGGTGGCCACCTCCAGCCTGGAGCTGGGCATCGACATGGGTGCGGTGGATCTGGTGATCCAGGTGGAGGCGCCGCCGTCGGTGGCCAGCGGGCTGCAACGCATCGGCCGGGCCGGACATCAGGTCGGCGAGGTCTCGCGGGGGGTGCTGTTCCCCAAGCACCGCACCGACCTGATCGGCTGCGCGGTCAGCGTGCAGCGCATGCTGACCGGTCAGATCGAAACGATGCGGGTGCCCGCCAACCCGCTCGACATCCTGGCGCAGCAGACCGTGGCGGCCGCCGCGCTCGAGCCGCTGGACGCCGACCGGTGGTTCGACACGGTGCGTCGGGCCGCCCCGTTCGCGACGCTGCCGCGCAGCGTGTACGAGGCCACCCTGGACCTGTTGAGCGGCAAGTATCCGTCCACCGATTTCGCCGAGCTGCGGCCGCGGCTGGTCTACGACCGCGACACCGGAACGTTGACCGCGCGCCCCGGCGCGCAGCGGCTGGCCGTGACCTCCGGCGGAGCCATCCCCGATCGCGGGCTGTTCACCGTGTATCTGGCGTCTTCTGTTGAAGGGTCCGAAAAGCCCTCGCGGGTAGGCGAACTCGAAGAGGAAATGGTCTACGAGTCACGGCCCGGCGATGTCATCTCGCTGGGCGCCACCAGCTGGCGGATCACCGAGATCACCCACGACCGGGTGCTGGTGATCCCCGCGCCCGGGCAGCCCGCCCGGTTGCCGTTCTGGCGCGGCGACGGCGTGGGCCGCCCGGCCGAGCTGGGGGCCGCGCTCGGCGCGTTCACCGGTGAGCTGGCCGGTCTGACGCGGGATGATTTCGAGACCCGCTGCGCCGGACTGGGTTTCGATGCCTACGCCACCGATAACCTGGCCCGCCTGCTCGACGAACAACGGACCGCCGCCGGGGTGGTGCCCACCGACACGACCCTGCTGGTCGAGCGATTCCGTGACGAACTCGGGGACTGGCGGGTGATCCTGCACTCGCCGTATGGGCTTGGAGTCAACGGGCCGCTGGCGTTGGCGGTGGGCCGGCGGCTCCGGGAACGCTACGGCATCGACGAGAAGCCCACCGCCTCGGACGACGGTGTGGTGGTGCGCTTGCCCGACACGCTTTCAGATACCGGTGAAACACCGCCCGGCGCGGAACTTTTCGTCTTCGACGCCGACGAGATCGAGCCGATCGTCACCGCCGAGGTGGGCGGCTCGGCGCTGTTCGCGTCGCGGTTCCGCGAATGCGCGGCCCGCGCCCTGTTATTGCCGCGCCGACACCCCGGGCGCCGCTCACCGCTGTGGCAGCAGCGCCAGCGTGCGGCCCAGTTACTGGAGGTGGCCCGCAGGTATCCCGATTTTCCCGTGGTGCTGGAGACCGTCCGCGAATGCCTGCAGGACGTCTACGACGTCCCCGCCCTGGTGGCGCTGATGACCGGCATCGCCCAGCGGCGGGTGCGGGTCCTCGAAGCCGAGACCGCGCGGCCCTCACCGTTCGCCGCCTCACTGCTGTTCGGCTACGTCGGCGCGTTCATGTACGAGGGCGACAGCCCGCTGGCCGAGCGGCGGGCCGCCGCGCTCTCGCTGGACAGCACGCTGCTGGCCGAGCTGCTGGGCCGGGTCGAGCTGCGCGACCTGCTCGATCCCGAGATCATCGCCGGCACCGCCCGCCAGCTGCAGCACCTCTCGGCCGAACGGGCCGCGCGCGACGCCGAGGGCGTCGCGGACCTGCTCCGGCTGCTGGGCCCGCTGACCGAGGACGAGGTGGCCGCCCGCGCGGGCGGCGCCGGCGTGGGTGGGTGGCTGGAGGGATTGCGCGCGGCCCGGCGCGCGCTGACGGTGTCGTTCGCCGGCCGGAGCTGGTGGGTGGCCATCGAGGACATCGGGCGGCTGCGCGACGGGATCGGCATCCCGGTCCCGCTGGGCGTGCCGGCGGCCTTCACCGAGGAGGTGGCCGACCCGCTCGGCGAATTGCTGGGCCGCTACGCGCGCACCCACACCCCGTTCACCACGGCCGAGGCCGCCGGCCGGTTCGGCCTGGGGCTGCGGGTGACGGCGGACATCCTGGGCCGGCTGGCCGGTGACGGCCGGCTGGTGCGCGGCGACTTCGTCGCCGTGACCGAGGCACCCGGGTCGCCCGTGGCCGGGGGTGAGCAGTGGTGTGACGCCGACGTGTTGCGCATCCTGCGGCGGCGGTCGCTGGCGGCGCTGCGGGCCCAGGTCGAGCCGGTCAGCACCGCCGCGTACGGGCGGTTCCTGCCGGCCTGGCATCACGTGGCGGCGGCCGAATCGTCGCGCACCCCAGGCTATTCCGGGCTGGACGGGCTGATGTCGGTGATCGATCAGCTGGCCGGCGTGCGGATGCCGGCTTCGGCGATCGAGCCGCTGGTGCTGGCACCCCGG